>JBIKQS010000321.1:0-3054 GCA_044349575.1 Crocinitomicaceae bacterium | reverse complement strand
TATTGCGTTGATAATTGCTTTAGTGACTATCAGTCGATCCTTTTGGAAAAAGATGTTATTCATTGCTATTTTAACAGCAATTACAATCGAAGCAATGTTGTATATGGTTGATTACTTGGATGTTAAACCTATCATGATGTACATTGTGATTGGAATGATTTCAATCTTTGTGCTCGTGTATATTTGGTATGAAATAGCTCACGGAAAAAGACCATCAGCCGTTAAAGAGGCAGGTATGCATAAGAAATTACAGTTACTTTCATCAGCAGCATTTTCATTGGGACATGGTGGAGCGGATTCTCAAAAAGTAATGGGTATTATTTGTGCGGCGTTATTGGTTTATGGTAACCTAGAACGTGAAGGAAAATTGTCTGAAGCAGTTCCTAATGAATTTAAAATCACAGAATTAGTTCAAATAGAATTTGAAAATAAAGAGGGAAAAAAGGAAAAGTTTAAGCCTGAAGTATCTGAAGTTAAAAATAAAATTTTCTACAAAGAAGGTAAGAATATTTGTGATGCGGCTACGAATGAAGTAGTTTATGCGAATAAAAAAATAAATAAAAAATACAGCGACATTGCACATTCTCCAGAATTGAAAGTAATTGAGAAAAACATGCATAAAATTGAGGTTTATACAAAAGGAGATACCTTATTCGACGCAACAGTAAAAGCTCCAATATTCATGGGAAAAAAACTAAATAATAATTACAAATTTGCTTCTATTTTTAAGTCTCAGATTGATACTGAAAAAGGTGAGTTATTGAAGGGTCATAAGATTAAAACAAAAGTTCAATCTGAAACAATGCCTTTTTGGATTGCTTTCGGTTGTTATTTAATGATTGGATTAGGTACGTTAATGGGAGGATGGAAAATTGTGAAAACCATGGGTACAAAAATCACGAAGGTTACGCCTCTTGAAGGTGTGTGTGCTGAGACTGCTGGTGCTTTGACTTTATTTACAGTGAGTAATTTTGGAATTCCAGTTTCTACAACGCACACAATCACCGGTTCAATTATTGGAGTTGGAGCGACGAAAAGATTAAGCGCTGTTAGATGGGGAGTAACTATAAACTTATTATGGGCATGGATTTTAACCATTCCAGTTAGTGGTGTTTTGGCAGCCTTGATTTATTACCTTATATCTTTTCTAAAGTAAGATTTGTTTAGAATTAAATTCTATTTAATTTAGACGCAAATATTTTTATATGTTTGCGTCTTTTTTATTATTGATTTTTCTAAATGAAATGTAAAAATTGCAGTACACAACTTAGTGAGCACCAAAATTATTGCGATCAATGCGGAACTTCAATTCAGGTCAAAAGAATTGACGCGCAATTTATTTTTAATGAGTTTCAACAGATTTTTAATTTTGAAAAAGGAATTCTTTTCACTATTCGTGAGTTAACTTTTAACTCAGGCAAGGCTGTTCGTGAATACCTTAATGGAGATAGAAAAAGATTAGTTAAACCTATTTTTTTTATTCTCGCCTTGTCCATTTTCTATACCCTGATAAATGAGTGGTTTAATTCTGATAATTTTACAATTAAAGATCCTAGATTATCTGGATTAAATTGGATTAGCTCCAATATTGGTAACTTGAATCTCATTTTATCTATTTTTCTAACTTTTTGGTCGAAACTATTTTTCCGTAAAAGTGCTTTTAATTTTTTGGAGATTTTTGTTTTTTACTGCTACGTTACGGGAATGACAATGTTGATGCTTTCTATTATAACGCTCATTCAAACAGGTTTAAATTTAAGTCAGAATTTTAGTAATCAATTTGGATTTTTAGCTACAAGTTTATTCTTTATTTTGGCAATGGTTCAGTTTTATTCCGGTAAAAAAATATATCTCGTATTCAAATCTTTACTTGTCTTATTGTCAAGTTATGTGACTATATTGATTTTTATTATTGTCTTTGTTGTTTTATCGAGGGTTTTTAATTTTTGATGTTCTTTTTTATTAAGAATTGAACAGTTTGAAAAATTCCGCTACCCTAATGAACCTGAATATAATATGATACAGTTTCTTCCTGCTCTGGATTCAACCAATGTAGACCTTCTTTATCCGTAATTTTTCTTGTAGAGGCATGTGAATCAGCCCATCCCCACCAAGGCTCAATACAGAAAAACGGAGCGTTTGGTTTGGTCCAAAATCCGATTGCTTCCCAATTAGAAGATCCAACTGTTACTATTTTTTCAGCATTTAGGTTTTCCAATGTAACGCGTGAAAAAAGGGGTTGTTTAAAAACGATTGCATCATTAAAAAAGAAATCATCACTCAGGTTCAAATACTGATCTACTTTATACAAATCTTTATGACCCGTGTAATAAGAGTTTTCAATCATCCATCTCTCTGTCTTAAAAGTTTGGTGAAAATTCAAACGGTATTCGCTAAGAGTTGTTTTAATCGCAAATCCAGGGTGCCCTCCCACCGAATAAGGCATTTTTTCATCGCTGTTATTCTTCGTCCTGAAGGAAATTTCAATTTTATCGTCTATTAATTCGTAACAAACAAAAAATGCAAAGCTAAATGGATAAAGTAGGCGAGTTTCATCAGAATCTGTAAGTTCTAATTCCACTTTGGATTGAGTTTGTTCAATAATTCTAAAGGGGAGATCCCTGGCAAAACCATGTTGTTTCATCCTGTAAATTTGCTCTGAGTGTTCATAAGAATCATCTAGTAATCTACCTACAATTGGAAATAAAATTGGCGAAATCCGATTCCAAAATAAATTATCCATTTTCCATAAAACAGAATTTTTATCGTTTCTACCAAGCTCAATTAATTCAGCTCCGATACTAGAAATTTTAGCCGTTAAACAGTGATTTTTGAGAATAATCATACGTATATTTTAAATGGAATAAACGCCACCGGGCAATGATTTAACCACACCTTCCAATTCAAGATTAAACAACATGGAGTTTAGGTCTTGTGAAGACATATGCAAATCAACACTTAACTGATCAAAATGCATTTTGCCTTTATTCTTGAGTGTTTTGAAAATGACGTTTTCTGATTCAGTGAATGCTACTGGTTGAGGTAAAGCCTCTT
>JBIKQS010000295.1:0-3392 GCA_044349575.1 Crocinitomicaceae bacterium | reverse complement strand
CCACATTGGGGATTCAAATGGGAGTAATCATATCGTTTTTTACATGGTTGGGCTTTTATCTCGATAAAAAATTTGAAACAGCAACCCCATGGTGGACTATTTCATTGTCACTTTTTGGGGTATGTTCATCCTTGTACTTAGTTATCAAAGAGGTGATGAAAATGGGTGAAAATGAAGAGTAAGATTGTTTTTAGTTTAAAGTATTTAGGTATAAATGCTTGTTTTATTCTTGTAGTTTTTGGTCTAAAACAAGTTAATCTCATCGCTTTTGAAGGAAATCAATTGCAATTTATTTTAGCTAGTTCGGTTCTTATTTTGATTTTTTCTCTTTCCATTATTTTACCAGCAATTGGCGGAAAAAAAGAGTCATTTGTCTTGCAATTTATGATACTCACTGTTTTACAGTTATTATTTATGCTATCAATCTGCGCTTATGAAGTTTATTCGTGGGGTAAAATAGCGAGTGAAGCCATTTTATTTCAATTAATTCCTTTTGCCTGGATTCTGATTACACAAACAATTCTATTGTATAGACATTCTCTAAAAAACTAAACCAATTTAGCAGAAAAAATAAAAGCTGCCTTCTCAGACAGCTTTTTTTGAGGGAGGAAGACGGGGTTCGAACCCGCGACCTCCGGAACCACAATCCGGCGCTCTAACCAGCTGAGCTACAACCTCCGTTTATTCGGGTGCAAATATAGCGGATTTCTTTTAATTTTTAGCACAATCTCAAAAGAGAATTTTCTTTTTTGACATGAGAAGGTTCATTTTTTAGTAAATTCGTTACTTAAAATAAATACTATGGATTTAAATTGGCAATTCAAATATTTTAGTGAGTTGAGCCTGAACGAGTTTCATGACATGATTGAGATACGTATGAAAGCATTTGTTGTTGAGCAAAACTGTGCCTACCTTGAATTAGACGGAAAGGATAAAAAAAGTTATCACGTAATTTGTCGAAATGGGTTTGGAGATATCATCGCTACTGCACGAATTTTACCTGCTGGAATTTCTTATCCCGAGGTATCAATTGGGCGTGTAGTAATTAACGAAGAGGTTCGTGGTAAAGGAATAGGCCATAAACTCATGGATGAATGTTTCAAGTTTTGTCAAGATGAATTTGGGAATTGTGCAATTCGGATTTCTGCTCAAAAACACTTGGAAGAATATTATAATAAACATGAATTTTTCTCAACAGGAAAGGAATATCTCGAAGATGGAATTCCTCATGTAGAAATGTTGTATACGCCTAAATAAATGATATGAAAAAGATTTGTATTTGGTCAATTGTTTTTTTGATAAATTCACTGGTTGCACAAAAGCCACTTTCTACTATTGATAAAGCCTTTTTAGATTCCAAGGTTAAACCTACAGAAGATTTTTTTCAGTTTTCAAATGGTAAATGGATTGCTAAAAGTAAAATTCCGGCTTCAGAGTCGAGATGGGGGAGTTTTAATGAATTGGAACAAAACAATAAGAAAAAATTAACCGAAATTTTAGAATTTGCAGCAAAGAATCCAGGAGAAAAAGGTTCTCAGAATCAATTATTAGGCGATTATTATTTGTCGTACACAAATATGAAAGCTCGAAATAACGCAGGAATTAAATCGGTAAAAGTGGATTTAGATTTGATTAATTCAATACAATCAATGGAGGAATTACCTGCATTGCTGGCGAAATTGCATCTAGATGGGCTGAGTGCTCTATTTAGTTTTGGAGTGGATCAAGATTTGAAAAATATTGATAGAAATGTGGTTTACCTGAGTCAAGGAGGAATTGGTCTACCGAATTGTGATTACTACTTGAAAGATAATAAAAAATCTGTACTTGAAGCTTACAAACTGTATGTTGAAAAAGCATTTGTAAAATTTGGGTATTCTCAAGTCGATGCACAAAAAGCAGCCTTACTAGTAGTGAATTTTGAAACAATTCTTGCCAAATCAATGCTGACTCCTGCTGAATTACGAGTTCCTGAAACAACCTATAACATGACAGGAATGGAAGATATTAATTCACTTTTTGGTAAATTTGATTTCAACGTGTATTATCAAAAGTTAGGATTAAATCCAGTTGATTCAATTGTAATAGGAACCCCACAATTTGTTGAAACTATTTCAAATGTATATTCTAACCAAGATCTTGATGTTTGGAAAAAGTATTTGACTTGGCATGTAATGAATAGTTACATGGGACATTTGGGTGAGGAATTTGTTGATCTTCGTTTCGATTTCTATGGACGTACATTATCAGGAAAAAAAGAGCGCAAACCTCTGAATGAATCTTGTATTGATGAATTAACACGAATGGAGGTAGGTGAGTTATTAGGAAAAGCTTTTGTGGATAAACATTTTTCCAAAAATGCACAAGATCGCGTAAATGAAATGGTGGATAATCTACTCATTGTATTTAAAGATCGCATTTCTAATTTAGATTGGATGTCAGGTCAAACAAAAAAAGAAGCTTTAGTAAAATTAAGTTCAATTGGCAGAAAATTAGGTTTCCCTGATAAATGGGAAGATTATTCAACTCTCAACTTCTCAAAAGATGATTATGTGTCAAATGTTCGTGAGATGAATAGATTCTCAACGCGTAAAAATTTAGAGCAGTTGAACAAACCTATTGATAAAAGTAAATGGGGAATGCCAGCTCATATGGTTAATGCGTATTATCATCCATTATTGAATGAGATTGCTTTTCCGGCAGGAATAATGCAAGCGCCTTTCTTCGATCAAAATGCCGAGGATGCAGTTAATTATGGTAGAATTGGAATGGTAATCGGACATGAATTTACTCATGGATTTGATGATATGGGTTCCAAATTTGCCGCTGATGGTTCTTTTAAAAATTGGTGGACTGAGGAAGATCGTAGAATGTTTGAACAAAAGACAAAAATGTTAGGTGAAACATATTCTGGTTTTTGTCCATTAGAAGGACATTGCGTAAATCCAGAGTTGACAATGGGAGAAAATATTGCTGATTTAGGAGGATTGACTATGGCTTTATATGCCTACAAATTAACTAAGGAATGTAAATCGGGTGAGAAAAGAGAAGGATTTACTCCAGAGCAACGTTTTTTTATAGCTTATGCTCAACTTTGGAAGATCAAGTATACGGATGCAGAAATGAAAAATAGGATTGCCAATGACTCTCATTCACCAGGTATGTATCGGGTAAATGGTCCTTTAATGAATTGCCCTGAGTTTTTTGAAGCATTTTCCGTTAAAGAAGGCGATAAAATGAGAAATCCTTCAAAGCGTGTTGCCAAAATTTGGTAGATTAACAAAGTTGAATTAATGAAATTAGAAATGAAATTTGATGCTTTGAGATGTTTTTTGACAACATATAAATCTCTATTGTTTATCTTCTTTTTTAGTTCATTTGTTTTATTTTCT
>JBIKQS010000294.1:0-3400 GCA_044349575.1 Crocinitomicaceae bacterium | reverse complement strand
CTTCCTCCAAATGCACTGCCAAAAACATCACCAAATTGGGAGAAGATATCATCCATATTCATCCCACCAAATCCACCACCTTGTCCACCTCCCATTCCAGCATGACCAAAACGATCGTATTGCGCACGTTTGTCAGAATTACTCAAAACTTCGTATGCTTCGGCTGCTTCTTTAAACTTCTCCTCTGCTGATGCATCATCCGGATTTTTATCGGGGTGATACTTAATTGCTAATTTTCGGTAAGCTTTTTTAATTTCAGATTCATCGGCATTCTTAGAAACACCTAAAATTTCGTAATAATCACGTTTTTGACTCATTTCACTTTATCTATTATTGACCTACAACAACTTTGGCAAATCGTACTACTTTTTCATGCAGCGTATATCCTTTTTCGACATCATCAATGATTTTACCTTTCATATCATCGGAGTCTGCTGGTATATTAGCAATTGCCTCATGTAACTCACTATCAAAAACTTCACCTTTGGAATGCATTGGTTTTAATCCTTTTGATTCTAAAATGCCTTTGTATTTGTTGTAAATTAATCCAAATCCTTCTTTTACACTTTGAATTTCCGCTGCAGTTTCGTTGGAAGATATTGCTCTTTCAAAATCATCCAAAACCGGAATTAAATCTTTGAGTATACCTGCATTTGCAGTAGCAATATTTTCAATACGCTCTTTATTTGTTCTTTTTCTGAAATTATCAAATTCTGCATGTAAACGAACAAATCTATCTTGCATTTCAAGAAATTTTTCTTCCCAACTTTCTTCTATCGTTTGAGAATCAGCTTCCTCTGTATGTTCAGTTTCCGTTTCATCTTGATTTTCTACTGTATCTGAATTTTCTACAGTGGATTCAGTGTTTTCTGAATGATTAACTACTTGTTTTTCTTGTTCTGAATTTTCTGAATGTTCTTTTTTCATAATCACAATTATTTTGACCGACCAATGACAAAGATAAGACCATTAGGTTAAATTGCGACATGCTGTCATATTTTTACTAAAAAGCGTGAATTTTTGACAGAGCGCATGTAGGTCGAGTTTTTTCTATGTACTTTTACAGAAAGACATTGATATGGTTCACAATATTTCCTCTCAAGCATCTATTTTAACTACTTTTTTAGCTGAAATTCGAAGTGTAGATATTCAAAAAGATCCACTAAGATTTCGTCGAAACATGGAACGAATTGCTGAAATTTTAGGTTATGAAGTTTCAAAACATTTGGTTTATACTGAATCAGAAATTGAAACACCCTTAGGTAAAGCAAAAATTCAATTGTCAAAAGAAAAACCTTTGTTAGCAACCATTTTACGGGCAGGACTTTCCATGCATCAAGGATTGTTAAATTATTTTGACCATTCTGAAAGTGCATTTATTTCTGCATATAGAAAACATTCCACTGCTGAAGATTTTGAAATTTATGTTGAATACATGGCAGCTCCTAATTTAGATAATAAAATATGGATTATCAGCGATCCAATGTTGGCAACCGGTAGTTCAATGGTTACAGTTTATCAAGCCATGTTGCGTTACGGAAATCCAAAAAGAATCTTTATTGTCTCTGCCATTGCAACACCTGTAGCGATAGATTATGTCAAAAAACATTTACCTGAAAACACAGAAATTTTTGTTGCTGCCATTGATCAAGAATTGACTGCTCAATCCTATATTGTTCCTGGTTTAGGTGATGCTGGTGATTTGGCTTATGGTGAAAAAATTTAAACTATGAATTGGACTGCAATAACCAGTGTTTTTTTCGTAGCAACAATAAAATTTTTATTTTCACCATTAACAGGATTAGCGACGAAACTTAGTTATTTTGAAACACTTTTAGCGGCTATTTCTGGTGCAACCATAAGTTCACTTTTTTTTTACTTTGGAGCTGAGTTACTAATGGCTGCATCTCGAAAGAAAAAGTTAAAAAAAGAAAATGATGCCATTCAAAAAGGAATACCTCTCAAACAAAAGAAGAAATTTACTCGAGGAAATAAAATGATTATTAAATTGAAGAGATCATTTGGTAAAATTGGTGTTTGTTTTATAGCCCCCTCCCTACTCTCAATCCCTCTTGGAACAATCATAGTAGCAAAATTTTACGGTAAAGAAAAGGACACTTACTTGTGGGTATTTATTGGGATTGTATTAAGTGGTTTGATTACAACTTCACTCGCCTATTTTGTGTTTTCGTGACGAATAAACATTTATTTTTTGACCTTGACAGAACGCTTTGGGATTTTGATAAAAACTCAAAACAAGCATTGATTCAACTTTTTTCTGAGGCAAGATTAATTGATAGTCCGGTAAGTTTTGAAGATTTTCATAATCATTACATTCAGGTCAATTCTGATCTATGGCAGGCATACGGCAAGAAGGAAATCACGAAAGAGCATCTACGAAATGAGCGCTTTCGAAAGACGTTAGAAAAATGGAAACTACATGACGATAAATTAGTATCCCATTTTAGTGATGGATATGTGGAGATTTCACCAAAGCAGACAATACTTTTCCCAAATACCATTGAAACCTTAGAGGAGTTGAAACAGAATGGATATGCTATGCATATTATCACCAATGGGTTTAAAGAGGTTCAATTCATCAAATTGGAAAATTGCAAGCTAAGATCTTATTTTGATGTCATTGTGTGCTCTGAAGAAATTGGAATTAACAAGCCTGCTCCAGAAATTTTCAATTATTCAATGAATAAAGCTTCTACTAATCCGCAAAATTCAACAATGATAGGAGATGACTATGAAGTTGATATTCTGGGAGCTGAAAGAGTTGGCATGAGAACTTTTCATTTTAATCCTCAAATTGAAGAAAAGCAAATAAAACACCTAAATCAAATCACAAATCTCAATCAGTTGCCACTAAAATTGGTAGGTTTGTAAAAAAAATACTATGTTCAATAGAGCTCAAGTTGTAGAATTAGCTATTACAGATTATGCATTTGGAGGAAGAGGAATTGCCAAAATCCCAACGGATGATGGTAATTTTATTGTTTTTGTTGATAATGCATTTCCGGGCCAAACCGTTTCAGCTAAAATTACAACCAAAAGAAAAAAACATGCGGAAGCTAGTTTACTTGAGGTAATTAAACGTTCTGAGTTTGAAACGGAAACCCAATTTCAGGAAATATCAGGTGGACCTTACATTCGAATTCCTTTATCAAAACAAGGAGAATTCAAGCAAAAATCTACATTAGATACTTTTTCCAGATTGTCAGGTTTTCGTAATATTGATGCCATTTTTGATTCATTTATTGAATCTCCAGAAGCCTATTTTTATCGGAATAAAATGGAATATAGCTTTTCATCTATTGAGCATGTTCCAGAAACAGGAGAAGAATTAGATGATGCTTTTGCCCTTGGATTTAAGCGAAGAGGTACTTGGTGGAAA
>JBIKQS010000293.1:0-3402 GCA_044349575.1 Crocinitomicaceae bacterium | reverse complement strand
TTTATATCCCATGCATGAATTTATCAAATTCAATTTTGGAACTTTTGAAAGTGATTGAAAAGTCGTTTTATCGATACAAATCATCGCTTCGAGATTTTATTGTTTGTTATACTTCGCTGTCGATTACATTTGAAACGATTAATTTCTGTCGATCTTGTTTTCACATGTTTTGTTTTACAATCTTCAACGCGTTTTCTCCATCGAGCATAGGAACTTGCTTTCAATTCTTTTCGCATAAGGTTTCGAACTGCTTGTTCATTCAATCCAAATTGCATCTTTATTGCGTCAAAAGGAGTGCGGTCTTCCCAAGCCATTTCAATAATTCTATCTATATCTATTTCAGACAACGATTGGGTTTCTGTGATTTGCTCCTTGACATAAGCCATCGGAGAGGGTAAGTCGCTGTAATAACAAATTAATTCTTCAGCCATACTAATTGATAACGTTTTTCTTTATCGTATTGTTCTTCCTGTTTCTCCAAATTAAATTGCCTTCCTGCCCTAGGATCGTTTCCAACACCAGCAATGTATGCCCAATTTCCCCAGTTGGAAGACACATCGTAGTCAATGAGTTGTGATTCAAAATAAGCTGCTCCAATTCGCCAATCTTGAGCTAAATAGTAAATAAAATAACTCGCCACAATTTGTCGCATACGGTTCGACATCCAGCCTGTAGCTTTGAGTTCAAGCATTGCGGCATTAACAAAAGAATTATCCGTTTTTCCTTCAATCCATTTTTGAATAAGTTCATTATTCCGATTGGCTACCCTATCAGATTTTCCGAGAATTCCATGTAATTGATAGTATTCAATAGGATGCTTTTTAAATGAAAAACGGAAAAAGTCACGCCAAAGCAATTCAAAAATGAGCCAATAAGTTGATTCATTAGCTTTGAACTCGTTTTCAAAACGCTTTACTTCGTGGTAAATATATTTTGGCGAAATACATCCAAAGGCAAGCCAGGGTGAAAGCTTTGACGAAAATTCTAAACCAAATAGTTCATTGCGAGTTTCTTTGTAATGTAAAAGATGTTGATTCTCAAAAAGATACCAATTCAGATGTTGCAAGGCATTTTGCTCACCACCTAATTCTGGAAGTGAAAATCCTTTATCAATTTGGGTGTTTAATTCTGAAAACGAAAAATCAATCCATTCTTTTGGAATTGCAGGACAAGCAATTTTGGTCGGTGTTGGAACCAATTCTCGAACAACCGCCTCCTTTTCAACAACTTTACGAAACTTTGTAAACACTTCAGGAATGGAAGACATCGAAAAAGGTAAATCCGATGGATGATACATCGTACTCGTGCTGTATTCCTCAAAATCAATTCCTTTTTTGCGTAAAATACTTTTTAAGTGCTCATTTTGACGCTTTTCTTCAATTCCCACCTGTTTTTTTGTGTAAACCTTATGGACTGAGAACTCGTTTGCTATTTCGGAAAGAATATCATCCGGTTTTCCTTTACGAATGAGCAAATATCCACCAAAAGTTTTGAATCTACTGTGTAAATCATGAAGCACTTTATGTAAGAAAACCTGACGAATTGATCCAACCCGTGAAAATCCAAATTGCGCTTGATTCATAAAATCTTCATCCCAACAGAATAGCGGTATCACCAAATCATTTTCTTTAATGGCATTGTGTAAAATAACGTTATCATGAAGTCTTAAATCCGTCGTAAATAATACAATTCCAATTTTCTTCATAATGTTTCAATTTTATCGAGATAATGAGCGGCTTGTTGTATGATTTCACTTTTCTGGTTAGCATCCATCTTTTTCCAAACATTCAGCATCATTCCTATTCTTGGATTTGATTTCAATTTTTCTTGGTGCGCATCATAGAAATTCCAATACAAAGAATTAAACGGACAAGCACCTTCACCAATTTTCAAATCTTTTTTATAATGGCAATTTTGGCAATAATCACTCATTTTATCGATATAACTGGCCGAACTTACATAGGGTTTGGAACCTACAATTCCGCCATCAGCAAATTGACTCATACCACGTGTATTGGTAATCTCTACCCATTCAAATGCATCAATATAAATCCCCAAATACCAACGATCTACCTCATCGGGGTGAATTCCAGCCAACAAGGCGAAATTACCTGTAATCATCAAACGCTGAATGTGATGCGCATAGGCCTGATCCAGAGATTGATCAATTGCATGCTTGAGGCAGTTCATCTTTGTTTCGCCCGTCCAAAACCAAGTGGGTAATTTTCGTTGATTATCGAAATAATTTAATGCAGCATACTCAGGCATTTTGGCCCAATAGATTCCACGCATGTATTCACGCCAACCTAAGATTTGTCGAATAAACCCTTCTATTTGGTTCAATTCATAGCTATCGGGCTCTTCGGAATATGCTTTTTCAACCCGTCGAATTACTTCCAGTGGACTGATCAGTTTCACATTCATTGCAAACGACAAACGCGAGTGATACAAGTACCAATGTTTTTCAGTCATCGCATCCTGTAAGGTTCCAAAAAGCGGAAGTGCAATGTCTACAAATTCTTCCAACAAATGCAATGCTTCAGAACGAGTCGTTGTCCAATGAAATTGAGATGGATGAATAGTTCCTATTGTTTGTATTCCAGCTTTCAGAATATCCTCATATACTTTTGAAGAATCTTTTCTTTTGAGTTCAGTCGTTAGAATTTGATGATTCTTAGGGACTTTCTTGCGGTTATCTTGATCAAAATTCCATTTCCCACCAATCGGTTGATTCGTAAAATCAACTAGGACTTGATGTTTCACACGCATTTTGCGGTAAAAACTCTCCATCAAATACGTTTTCTTGCCTTCAAAAAGGTCTTTTAGTTCATGTCGTGATGTCATGAAATGATGCGAATCACTGGCAAAAACAGGTAAACCAATGGTGGTTGATAAGGCACTCAATTCCTGATCAACGCGATATTCATCCGGAAGTTGGTAATGAATTTCTTGAACACTAAATTGCTTTGCAAGTGCATTCAAATTGTTTGTAAACGATTGTTGATTGTCTAAGTCGTTTATTTTGAAATACTTTACTTGATGTCCTTTTGCAATCAAAACCTCGGCAAACTTTCGCATTGCATCGAAAATGGCAACGATCTTCTGGATATGGTGTTTCACATAATCCGTCTCGCTGCGTACCTCCATTAACACGAAAAGCGCATTGTCATCCACATGGTCATACCAAGAATGGTTTTCATTCAGTTGATCACCGAGGATTAGCTTGATGGATTTGTAATGGTGCGGCATTTTTGATAGTATATTTTACTAACAACGCAAGGGAAGGTATGTTTTGGGATTGATTTCTTTCATAAATCTATTTTGCAAAAGATTATTTGATTGTCTATTAGATTTGAGCCTATATGCTTGCTAGGGCTAATACTATTTTGACATTCGAGGAAA
>JBIKQS010000292.1:0-3410 GCA_044349575.1 Crocinitomicaceae bacterium | reverse complement strand
TGATTTTTTGCTTGAAATATTCCATCGAAATATAGGTCCAAAAATCTCTGTTCAAATCAAGTATTATGGTATTGATACGTTTTAATGCGTCAAATAACGCTGCCAGATTATCGTAATGCTCTATTTGCGTTGTAGTTTGACTTCTGTCCAGTCCAAGTTTATTGTTTACAAAATCATTGGCAAATTCAACCCAATTAACAGTTGGAAAAGCAACGTGATGTGCATTGAAATTACCTGTTGCACCTCCAAATTTTGCGGAAAAAGGGATTGATTTTAAACTTTCAAGTTGTTTCGTCAGACGTTCACTGAAAACCTGAATTTCTTTGCCTAATCGGGTAGGGGATGCTGGTTGACCGTGAGTTCGAGCCAACATTGGAACCTCTTTCCATTCATTTTGATATTCCGTTAGTTTGGAAATTAATTTTTCCAATTCAGGTAAATAAATATCTGTAACTCCTTCCTTAAGCGATAATGGAATTGCGGTATTATTAATATCCTGTGAAGTGAGTCCAAAATGAACAAACTCGAGATATTTCTCTAGTCCGAGTTCAATTAATTTTTCTTTTAGAAAATATTCAACTGCTTTTACATCGTGATTTGTTATTTTCTCCTGATCTTTAATCCAGAGCGCATCCTTTTCACTGAAATTTAGATAAATGTTGCGTAACAATTCTATTTTCTCAGCAGGAAAGTCAACTAGTGGAGCAATTTTCCACGCTGCTAGTGCGATCAAATACTCTACTTCAACACGTACGCGGTATTTAATTAATCCAAATTCTGAGAAATAAGGTTGAAGTGATTCTGTTTTCGATTGATATCTCCCATCAACAGGAGAAATTGCAGTTAAACTACTAAAATTCATTGTTTCAAGTAAAGAACAAAGTTACTTTAAATATTCTAAATGAAGTGGAACGGAAAGAGGATAAAAGTTACATGAATTTTCTAATGATGGTTTCACCCCACCAACTGCTGAAATAACAGTGAATTCTGTTCCAGGTATTCAAAATCAAAACCTTTTTCAGATAGATTAGTTTTAATTTTTTCTAGATTTTTTGCGTCGGTTATTTCAATGCCAACAACAGCTGGCCCATTTTCTCTTCCTGTTTTACTTGAAAATTGAAAATAAACAATGTCATCTTCCGGACCCATGACATCTGAAACAAATTCTTTCAAAGCACCTGGTCGTTGAGGAAAACGAATTAAAAAATAATGTTTCAATCCTTCGTAAAACATCCATCTTTCTCGAATTTCATTGGTTCGTGTGATGTCGTTATTCCCACCGCTGACAATCAGCACAATATTTTTTCCTTTAATTTGGTCTTTATCAAATTGATCTAATGCCGCTAGCGCTAAAGCACCTGCAGGTTCGACAACAATTCCAAATTCATTGTACAACTGAAGAATTGTGCCGCAAACTTTTCCTTCATCAACCAAAACCATTTCTGACAAGGTGTTATGACATTTCTCAAAATTTAAGGTTCCTACCTTTTTAACGGCAGCTCCATCGACAAATTTATCGATGGTTGATAACTCGACAGGGGAACCATGCTTTAGTGCTTCTGTCATTGAAGGCGCTCCTGAAGGTTCAACACCTATCAGTTTCGTATTAGGTGATTTATCTTTTATGACATCAGCGATTCCTGCAGCAATTCCACCTCCTCCCACAGGAGTAAAAATAAAATCAATTTTCTCCTTAACCTGCTTGAGTATTTCAATAGCAACTGTACCTTGTCCGGCAATAACCCAGAGATCATCAAATGGCGGAATAAAACAAGCTGTATTTACCTCTGTTAACTTTTTAGCATGTTCATAGGATGCATCAAAAGTATCGCCGAATAAAATAATTTGCACCCAATCTTCGCCAAAACTTTTGACCATCTGAATCTTTTGTTTTGGAGTTGTTACAGGCATAACAATTGTTCCTTTAACATGCATTTCTTTGCAGCAGAGGGCAACCCCTTGAGCGTGATTACCAGCAGAAGCACAAATAACTCCATTGAATTTTTCATAATGAGTTAACTGGCTCATCCGAGCGAAAGCTCCCCGAATTTTATAGGATCGCACAGATTGTAAATCTTCTCGTTTCAGATAAACACGGGCACCATAACGTTCCGACAATTTTTTATTGAATTCCAGAGGGGTTTCTCGAACAAAATCAGGGAAGCTTTTTTTTATGTCTTGACTAGAATACATATTAAAGTTTCGGTCTTAAACTACGAACAGCTTTTCCCGCTTGCCACAATTCAGATTCGCGAATTTCTTTCAATTCTTCTTCCAATTTTTCTCGGTAATCCGCTTTGCTTCCTTCCTCAATCACTCGTTTTGCTTCTCGTCCGGATGAAACCTCCTCGTACAAGGATTTAAAAACCGGTAATGCGGCATCTCTGAATTTATTTTTCCAATCCAACGCTCCACGCTGAGCCGTTACAGAAGTATTCGCATACATCCAATCCATTCCGTTTTCAGAAACAAGAGGCATCAAACTTTGTGTAAGCTCTTCAACTGTTTCATTGAAAGCTTCAGAAGGCGAATGACCATTACTTCTCAAAACCTGATATTGTGCTTCAAACATACCCGCCAATGCTCCCATTAGAATCCCTCGTTCGCCAGTTAAATCGGAATACACTTCCTTTTTAAAGTCTGTTTCGAATAAATATCCTGATCCAACGCCAATTCCCAGTGCTAGAGCACGTTCTTCAGCTTTACCTGTAAAATCTTGATAAATGGCAAAACTGGAATTTATTCCTTCTCCTTTTAAAAACAACCGTCTTAAAGAAGTACCAGAACCTTTAGGAGCGACTAGCACAACATCCACGTTTTTTGGTGGGATTATTCCTGTCTGTTCGTGGAAAGTAACCCCAAATCCGTGGGAGAAATAAAGTGTTTTTCCTTCGCTTAAATTTGCTTCAATCGTTTTCCAAGAATCAATTTGCCCTGCATCGGAAAGCAAATACATGATAATACTTGCTTTTTCACAAGCCTCATTAATTTCAAAAAGCGTTTCACCAGGTTTCCAACCATCTGCAATTGCTTTGTCCCAACTTTTTCCCCCTTTACGCTGTCCAACAATGACATTGATTCCATTATCTCGTAGGTTCATGGCTTGTCCCGGACCTTGAACGCCATAACCGATCACTGTAATGGTATCGTTTTTTAATACTTCTTTTGCTTTTTCCAACGGAAATTCTTCGCGCAATACCACTCGTTCCTCAACTCCTCCAAAATTAATCTGTGCCATACTTTTTATTTTTATTAATTCAATTCTTTCAAATAATCTTCTAAAGTCTTCATTGGTTTTGAAATTGCAACTCGACCTGACTTTGCAAATTCCAATACTCCAAAAGGTTTTAAATCAGCAAACAATGCATTGATTTCTTCAGACCTTCCTGTTTTTTCAATCGTTGTAAATT
>JBIKQS010000291.1:0-3435 GCA_044349575.1 Crocinitomicaceae bacterium | reverse complement strand
GGGTAATAATTTTGAATTAGCGATTGCTGTTTCAATTGGTGTATTCGGCATAAACAGCGGTCAGGCTTTTGTGGGAGTGATAGGTCCCTTAGTAGAGGTTCCAGCGCTTATTTTGATGGTTCGATTAGCTTTTTGGTTGAAAAAAAAGTTATACACCCCAACTTTCAATTAGCAGTTGCATGTTGAAATAGGTTAAATTTGTGAAAATCAAATTGGATTCATGTCTAAAAGTTTTGTTGTTTGCGATGACCATCCACTAATTAATGATGCCATTGAAATATTTTTTTGCAAACAAGGATTTACTTGTCTAGCAAAGGTTACAAGCAATGAAGATTTAGTTAAGTTTTTCTCTACGAACTATGCCGATGTTTTAATATGTGACTTAAACATAGATCAAGACAATACCTTTGATACCTTACAATTTATTCGTAAGAAGAATCCTGATACTTACATAGTAATCTTTTCAGCCTATTCTGATCGTATATTTATTCAAAAAGCCAAATCATTAGGCATCAATTTATACATTTCAAAAACAACAGAATTAGCCGAATTATTTTCACTGATTCAATCAGAAAAAAGAGCTTTTTTTACCAATACGGATTTCATTGATCATCTTCAACCATCGAATAATAACGACCTACTGGATGCAGAAAAAATAAAAATAAGCGATCACGAAAAAAAGATAATTTCCCTTGTGTTAGAAGGGAAAACGAGTGAAAAAATTGCTCAAGAATTATTTCTAAGCAAGTATACCGTAGATACACATCGAAAGAATATCAATCGCAAATTAAATGTTTCAGGGATTGTACAATTACAAGAAAAAATTAATTTATTAAAACTTTTTTGAAAATAAGGATCAAATTTTTATTTTTTCATTTGCTGCTTTATTGCAGTACCGTGGGACATACCCAAAAACTTTTTTATTATCGTGATACTACGGGCAAGTTAAATATCGAACAAATCAAACAAAGGCCTATCCAATGGATTCCAATTACGGATCGTGTTTTAGACTTTGGATTTGTTAAAAAGGATCTCATTTGGTTAAGGGTTGAATATCCAAAAAATTTAAAAGGAAATGTTATAACAATTCCAAATGCCAATTTGGATTCTGTCACTTTTTTTTCAAACGGTCATATCTATCAAACCGGTGATCGCGTGTATAATCCAGCGTTCTTTTATACTTTTCCGGTGTATGAAATTACAGATACTGTGACCTATATTCGGGTTCAAAAAATTTTGTCAACTTTAAAAATCCCCATTTCAATAAAATCCAAAAATGATTTTCAAAAGAGTCAAAACTTATATCTCAATATTGATTTATTACTTCTAGGAATTCTTGTTGCTTTCTGGATTTTTACATTAACCATGTTCTTTTTCAGTAAAACTAAAACCTTTCTTTTTTTATGTTTTTACATAACAACAACAATCCTTTATTTCTACGCGTCAAATGGAATTCTTAAGTCCACTTTTTTTCCGGACTTTTTATATTTCAGCGAATTTCGATTGATCATTAGTTGTATCGCCCCATTATCTTTATTCTGGTTTAACCGGAGTTTAATCACGTATGAGACCAAATTTGTAAAATTAATTTCTTCCTTTTTATGGAAATCAATTTTAATAATGGTATTTTCTTCCCTATTTTTCGCGGATATCATTATTGAGAATTTCCTTCAACTTTATATTGGAATAATTTATTTATTAGATTTTCTTTTAATTCTCGTTTTATTTTACTTGAATGTAAGAGAACTATTTAATAACCCAAAAATCTCGAAGAAGCGCTACGCATATATTTTCATAAGTTCTATTATTATCACTCTTCTACTTTATCTTTTTGAATCAATGAAGGTAAATTGGTTGCCAGACTTTGATATATTATTAATTATAACATGTACTGAGATAACTATTTTTGGAATGTTGATTTCCATTGACTTTTTTAAAAAATTCAGAGACAATGAACAATATGCCTTGAATTTATTAGAATCTAAAAAGCGGGCTTTGAATGAACTTAAATCCATTCAATTTAAAGAACGATCAGCTATTGCGGCCATCCTACATAACCGATATCAAAGCAAATTAACCGGGTTTCGTTTACATATCAGCAACATGGAATCTCCGAATATATTTATAGTAAAAGAACTAAAATTATTGGAACAAGAAATTAGGGATTTTTCGCATCAAATTTTGCCTAAGGAATTGGAAAATGGTCTTTTCCATGATGCATTAATGCGGCATATTTACTTTCTCAAAACCATTTACCCGGAATGGAATATAAACTATTCGATTTATGATAAAGAGGAAAAATCGAAAAATGAATGGTCTTATGATTTATATTTAATTATCACAGAATTACTACAAAATTCTTTGAAACATTCGGAGGGAAACGTTATTGAAATTGAGTTTTTTCGACATGAAAAGGAATGTATTCTAACGTACAATGATAAGGGAAAAGAAATTGATTCTACTCTTTTAGACAAAGGTTTTGGAATGTCTTTAATTAAAGACCAAGTTGAACATATGGGAGGAAGCATTCATTTTGAACTTTCCCCTAATCTCTTTATTATTATCACAACACCCAAATAAATACCTATTAATAGGTATTGTGAAATTTTAGAAACACATTTAATTTTACAAAAAAATGGTACAATGAAACATCAAAACAAAAAAATTTTAGTCGCTGCAGGTGTAACTGCTGCCGTTGTTACAGGTTGTGGTAAATATGATGATGGGCCAAACTTTTCGTTGTTGAGCAAAAAGTCACGAATGATTGGTACATGGGACATGAAATCTGTTACGGATTCTCAAACAGGAGTAACTGATAACTTTTGCCAGAATGGTGCATATTGTGTTGAAATAACTATGGATAAAGACAACAAATTCACACAAAAAATTACAGATGGAACGTACTCTTACAGCTATACTGGAACTTGGGATTTCAACAGTGATAAAACACAATTAATTTGGACAACCCCTTCATATTCTGTTGGTTATGAAATAAAGCGTTTGACCAATAAAGAATTATGGCTTGATGATGACATTACAAGCGCAGATGGTGACATCTATAAACTTGAAGCCCAATAATACTCATTTCTATATATAAAACTTTCAAGTAGTTTTTTCTTAAAGGCACAATAGAGGTAGCGACACCAAATTAGTTTTTAAGAAAATAATTAAATGTTTTAAAAGGTCGGTCATTACATTTTGACCGGCCTTTTTTTGTTAAAATACCTACTAATAGGTATTGACAGTTTTAACTATTGGGAATAATTTTGTAAAAAAAATAAGAAACATGAAAAAGAAAATTTACAAAATTGGTTTGCTTGCTTTGATTGCAACCGTTGGAACATTTCAATTAAATGCACAAGAAAATTCATCATCAAAGAAAAACCTCATTGGATTAGGAGGTGCAGCCAATATGTATTATGGATTTGGAGGGAA
>JBIKQS010000290.1:0-3437 GCA_044349575.1 Crocinitomicaceae bacterium | reverse complement strand
CAAATCCTAGTGATATCAATAGTATAAAAGGTAAAACGAGTAAACCATAGAGGGAGTAACGCCAATTTTTAGGGTTTAAATACCCATGAATAGCCACAAAAATAAGAGACGTTACAATAATTCCAATGTAATATTGCATACCAGAACGAAATAGTAATTCCTCCCCGAAACCGGCACAAAACGAAAGAAAAATTGCATCCCCAACATTTAAATTCATTGATCTAACAATATCGTCAATGCGATTGGGTAATTTATCAAAAACTGGAGCCTGAAGCAACAGCATAGCAAGGATGCCATAAACAAAACCAAATTGTAACCCTAAACCTATATTCAAAGTCGTAAATTTTTCAAATTCTAAGATCTTCCATGGCGAAATGTGATTCACGTAAAAATGCACTAGAAAAGTAGGAATAGGAAAAATAAGTAAGGTAACTAAACCCAGCAATAACATTTTGTATCGCATGGAAAGTGTTCTCAAATTCCGGTTTTCTTATCCCAAAATTCGTTTAGTAGAACTACGAATCTTCGCGCCATGGTGTTTGAATATTTCTTTGTTCTAAAACCTCCAACCCATCGCACCCCTTGAATGGCATTAGTAAGAAATATCTCGTCTGCTGAAAGCAAGTTTTGTGGCATAATTGGACATTCGTACACTTTGATGTTATTTGCCAAAGCAAGGTTGATAACTTGCATACGCATTGTGCCTGCAATACATCCATCGTCAATGCCTGGAGTATATAAAACACCATTGTGAACGACAAAAATATTACTATTTGATGTCTCAATTACTTGCCCCTTATCATTTACTAAAAAAACATCCCCAAGACCTTTTTCTTGAGCAGACAGTGCAGCCATAACGTATTTCAACCCGTTTTTTGTCTTGAATTTGGACAGAAATGACTTTTCCAATTTCAAATCAAGATAAATGTCCATTTCAATTCCAAAACTGTTTAATTCAAAGAAGTTTTTCTCTAGAGGTTGAATATCAATGTATAAATTTGACTCGTTACTCGCTGGCAGATAAGCACCTCCGGGACAACGATCCAATGAAACTCTGCATTTTGCACCTTCTTTGATTTGAGATTTATGTATTAGTTCTGCTAATTTTTGATCAAGCATTTCCTTTGTCAACAAATCTGAAACATGCATTTTTAGCGCCTTAGCTCCTTCTAGTAATCGGATAAAATGATTTTCTACATTTACTGCTTTTCCATTTACTACACGAATACTTTCAAATACACCATCGCCATACAAATGACCTCTGTTTCCAAAATTAATTGTAGGTAAATTATTCGGCAATACCTGACCGTTGTTATAGACATACAATACTGACATACTTCAATTAAAAATCAATTGAACAAAATCTGAACCTTTTGAAGGTTCAATCAAAAGAACATATAAAATACCAAACAATGCTCCACCAATATGGGCATCATGAGCAATATTCCCTTTTCCCCTACGTAGCGCAAAATACTCAAACGCAAGGTACAATGGACCGAATATGTATGCTGGAATTTGAATAGGCAAAAATAATAACATTAATTTCATAGTAGGATTCCATAGGATAGCAGCAAATACAATGGAAGAAACAGCACCAGAAGCGCCTAGTGAAGTATAATTTGGATTTTCATGATTGCGAGCGTAGGGAAAAAGAGATGCGAAAATTCCACCAAAAAAATAAACAATAGCAAAATGTATCATGGATGAAATTTCACCAAAATTGTAATAAAAGGAAACGAGTAAAATTTGCCCCAAGAAAAACAAAGAAAACATGTTAAAAATGAGATGAGTCCAATCAGCATGAATGAACATATGACTAACCAGTCGGAAATATTCATTGTTGTGTTTAACTCTATATGGATAAAAGAGCGATTTAGCCAAAAACTCTTGATTTTGAAAGGCATAAACCGAAATCAATACAGTAATTCCAATAATGAGATAAAGTAGCATGAATTCGGGAAAATTAAGTTTTCTCGAAATTAGTGATATTTTTAGCATTCTATTTACATTTGTTGCAAAAAGATTCCAATGATTGTATCTCCTTCCCTCCTATCGTGTGATTTTGCGAATATCCAACGAGATGTTGAAATGTTAAATAATTCAACCGCAGATTGGTTGCATATAGACGTAATGGACGGGGTTTTCGTTCCGAATATTTCCTTTGGCTTACCCGTTGTGGAAGCAATGAAAAGGCATGCAAAAAAACCATTAGATGTTCATTTAATGATTGCAAATCCAGATCAGTACATCGCTGATTTCAAGAAAGTTGGTGCAGATTTCCTAACTGTTCACTACGAGGCATGCACGCATTTACACCGAACAATCCAATTAATTCATCAACACGAAATGAAAGCAGGGGTTGCATTGAATCCACATACACCAGTCGAAGTATTATCTGAAATAATCTGCGACTTAGATTTGGTGCTAATCATGAGTGTAAATCCAGGTTTTGGTGGACAAAAATTCATTCCTCAAGCAGTTGAAAAAGTAAAGAAACTCAAAACGCTCATTCAACAAAGCGGTTCAAAAGCATTAATTGAAATTGACGGTGGGGTAAATTTAGAAACCGGAAAGCTTTTAGCAAATGCCGGAGCAGATGCCTTAGTTGCGGGTAGTTTTGTTTTCAATTCTGAAAGCCCATCAGTCACAATCAGTTCGCTTAAGAATCTGTGATTGTCTAGTTTCTTCGCTAAAATCACTAAACAAAACATTTTGTTTTCAACTAAATTAATTATATTCCATTACTAATGGATAATAACTTTCATTACTAATGGATAATATCTTTCATTACTAATGGATAATATCTTTCATTATTAATGGATAATTTATTAAATTTGTAAAAACAAATAGAAATGCTCACCCATAATGAACTTATCGACGTAATCGAATCGCAGCAGATAACGTTTCAAGCCAAGGCATCAAAAGTGAATCGTGAAGCCTTAACTAATGTCAAAGTATTGCCGTCTTTTGCTACAATCATAACTGGACTTCGCAGGTGCGGAAAAAGTACCCTGATGCTTCAGCTGATAAATAGTCAAAACGAGAAAATCCTTTATGTAAATTTTGAAGACATTCGTTTGGTAGATTTTGATTCGAGTGATTTTATTCGACTCCTCCAAGTAATTGACGAAATGGGAGTGAAAAAATTATATTTTGATGAAATTCAATTACTTGAAAAGTGGGAGATTTTTGTGCATCAACTTCTTAATCAAGAATATCAAGTTTTTATTACCGGTTCGAATGCTTCCTTATTGAGCAAAGAATTGGGAACCCATCTCACTGGCAGACATTTGTCTTACGAACTAATGCCCTTTTCTTTTTCGGAATTTCTCGACTATCATAATGAGAATCCAACAAGTGAACAACTCAAGAAATACGCAAGAATCGGAGGAATGCCTGAGTACGTAAAACATGAAGAGTCGGAAATCATTTTGAAT
>JBIKQS010000073.1:0-9221 GCA_044349575.1 Crocinitomicaceae bacterium | reverse complement strand
TACGCTAACAACGGCTCAACCGATAGACATTGCAGCATTGGGCGGAACAAACCAAGTTTCATTGCAATTTCAACAATACGGTGCACGCTTTAACGATTTACAAGAATTTCAAATTTCAACAGACGGTATAACTTTTATTACTGTTGGATCAAATGCAGACATGCCTGTTTTATCCTCAGCGGGAGGAGCAGCTTATTCTAATCCAAATAATAAAACCATTAACTTGGCAAATTATTTAACTGCAAATCCATCTCCGATTTGGATCAGATTTTCTTGGACAACTGGATTCCCTGGTTCGGCATCAAATCCAAACGTATGGATAACTTATGGTTGGTATCTTGATGATGTTAAGATTGTTACTAATCCAGGAAACGACCTACAAGTTACAAATTCTACTTGGGGAACAGCTGGGTTAAACTACTTCCAAATTCCGACTACTCAAGTAGCGCCAATCGAATTTTCTGCGCAAGTATTTAACGGTGGACAAAACACGCAATACAATGCTCAATTGAATGTCAACGTTAATTCAGGATTATTTACAGGTTCATCAACTCCTGCTAACATTCCATCTTTAGATTCACTTGATTTGATAACATCAACATCTTTTACTCCGCCTGCAAACACAGCAAGTTACACGGTAGTAAGAACAATTTCTTCAGATTCAACAGACGATGTTGCGTCTAACAACGCTATTCCGAACATCAATTTCAGTGTAACAAATTACATCTATGCTCGCGACAATAATGCTGCAAGTGGTAATACTTCGAATGGTGCAGATGGATTTGAGGCGGGAAATTTATTTGATATTTTCGCAGATCAAACTCTTAAGGCAATCAATGTGCGTTTAGCGGGTGGTGGAGCAAATGGAACAACTGTTGGAACTGAAATTTATGCTAAATTATATTCTATTGATCCAAATACGGGTGATTTTGTTTTTGAAGCAGAATCGGATCCTTTAATTGTTGCTTCAAATAATTTAAACACGAACCTTGTAATGCAACTTCAAACGCCAGTTGATATGATTGCAAACACCACTTACTTGGCGGTTGTTGGATCATATACAGAAGGTTTAAGAATTGCAAATGCTGGAACTTCTGATCCTCAAACTTCATTTTTCTATGATACTCCAACGGATACTTGGTTTTACCAAACTTCAACTCCGTACGTGCGTTTAAATTTTGATCCAACTGTTAGTTTAAATGAAGAGTCGGCAGAAATCAATGGGGTTTCATTGTATCCAAATCCATCAAATTCTGAGACAAACGTAAATTTCTATTTACAAACAAAAAGCGATGTAACGATTTTAGTTACTGACTTAACTGGAAAAACAGTTTCATCTCAAGAATTAAGCAATTTAACAGCTGGAGCTAATTCTACAAAAATTGATTGTTCTTCATTAAACAGCGGTGTTTATTACGTAACAATTAACACAAATGGTTCTTCTGTAACAAAGAAATTTGTAAAGAAATAAATTGTATTATCGTTTTAATTAGGCCGGTATTACCGGCCTTTTTTGTTTATGGATTATTGGATTTATCTTAGTTTATTTGCCAGTTGTTTTTTATCAGCAACCATTCTTCCTTTCGCATCAGAAATTGGATTAGCCGCTTTGATAGCAACTGGATACGACCCGGTTATTTCGGTTGTAGTTGCTACTTTGGGCAATAGTTTAGGCGGTATAACAAATTACTTTTTAGGAAAATTCGGTAAGTTTTTATGGCTAAAAAGAAGTGCTGCCGGCGACGAAAAACAAAAGAAATACACCAAATACATTGAAAAGTACGGCAGTTTGTGTGCTTTGTTTAGCTGGGTTCCTATAATTGGAGATCCATTATTGATCATGTTGGGATACATGAAAATTAAGCTTCTTCCCGTCATATTGTATATGGTTCTCGGGAAACTTATTCGATACATTGTGGTTGCTTTATTTTTCTAACTTTGAACCAAATAAAATTATGACTATTAAAAAAATAGGATTCTTTGTTCTCATGCTTTTTATTAGCAAAATAAGCAATACTCAAACCATTCCAAATTCAAATCTTACTAAAGAAGAAAACCAAAAAGATACCATCATTCCTACTCAGGGAACAGAATCATTAATTACTGAAACCGACTCGAGTAAATTGACAAAAGAGAATTCAACCATTCCCAAAGTATTTTTAATCTGTGATTTCTGCAATATCGATTTTTATAAAAATGAAATTGCCCATCTTCTTTTTGTCAGAGATCAGCGCTTGGCCGATTTTACAGTGCTTTTTCGTGTGATAAATACAGGGAGCGGCGGTTCAGAATACGGGCTAGAATTTAGTGGCCGAAATAAATATGAAGGAATTACTACGACAGAAAAATTTTATTCTACTCCAAACATGTCCCAAAACGACATTAGAGAAGGCTTGTTAGCAGCTGTGAATAAAGGATCCTTACACTATCTCATTCATAGCCCCTTGGCATCCCGAATACACTATGAGATTAGCGGGATGAACAATCAACAACCGGCAGATTCGATTCGGGATAAATGGAATCTATGGATTTTTAATGTCAATGCAAATATTTATGCAAATGGTCAGGAATATATGAACAATTTATCACTTGGTGCAAACTTTTCGGCAAACAGAACATCAGAGAAAAATCTTTTTGAAGCAGGATTTTGGTATAACAAAAATCGATCAGTATATAAACTAGAAGGAATGGAGCCGCTCAAATATACTATCCTATCATATGGCATCTATAGCCAAGATGCAGTTTCATTAGGGAAACATTGGGCCGTTGGATACAATTCGGGGATATATTCAGAGACAGTATCCAATCTTAAATCATATTTTATTGCAGCTCCTGCGGTCGAATACAATATTTTCCCTTATTCAGAAGCTATGAAAAAACAATTTCGATTCAATTATCAACTTGGAATAAGCCATTCACAGTATGTCGATTTGACTTATCGTAACCGTCTATCAGATCTCTTTCTATCACAGAGCTTAAATATTCGCTACCAACTTGTTAAAAATTGGGGAAATATAGGGATGGGATTAGGCTTCAAACATTTGTACGATAGTGAAAACTTCTACAACTTAAACTTTTCTCCATCCGTTTCATGGAATATAATTAAAGGATTGAATTTATCTATTTTCGGCAGTTATTCTATTTTGAGAGATCAATATTTTCTTAAGTTAGCGGACGTAACCTCAACCGAGGTTATAACAGGTCAAATCCAATTAAAATCGGCCTTTAATTATTTTCTGTCAATGGGAATTAATTATTCATTTGGTTCTATCTATAACAATGTTGTAAATGTCCGTTTTAGGGGAATGAATTGAATTTTCAGTTGTCTTTAGTTGCTTTTACTTGGTGTTTTTGAATTTTGTTATTGTTATTACATAAGTTTTATAACTCAAGGATATTAAACTACTTTTGCAACCATGAATTCATTTGAACAGATTCTACAAACCCGTTTTCAACCTCATCAAATTACATCATTTGATTTTGAAGAGGAACGTTTTTTAATCCTTGATTTATCAAAATCTAAAGGGGTTAACATTATAATTACAAGCTCTTTTCATACTTATCAAATGCCTGTTCCCGAGAAATTGCAGGGCTTTGAGTACGGACAATTGTATTTTTGCGTTCCTGAATACTGGGATATAATGAATCGCGAAAATTCAGATTACCATTGGCTTTTCGAGTGGTTAATTCGGATTAAAAATTATACGATCAACAATACTACTTGGCTAGGAGATGGTCATACATACAATTGTACTAAACATTCTGAACAGCTGTCTAATACGCTCAAACAAAATCATTTATTTATTAGTAATCCGGTTTTTCTGGAGGACGAATTAGCTCCCATTCAAGTAGAGGAAAAAACGATTCATTTTTGGGCACTTATCCCGCTTTTTGGAGATGAAATGGATTATAAACAAGGCAAAGGTACCGTTAAACTCAAAAAGAAATTTCTGATAAAAGGAGTTACCGAAAAATTAGATGAATTTCGTCAATCTTGTCTCAGAAATCGCTGGTTATTCTTTAAGTGAAAAATAGCAGCACCTCTTTACTTTGGGCGCATATAGCTCTTTTTGTAGTAAATATGCTCTACGGGGCGAGTCATATTTTGGCAAAGGGTGTTATGCCAAGCTTTCTGACGCCATCCGTTTTCATTTTGTTTCGGGTGTTTGGCGCTACCCTTTTATTTTGGATCATACTTTCCGTTTCAAAAACTTATAAAATTGAGCGTAAAGATTGGGTTAGGTTAATCGGCTGCGGGCTTTTTGGAGTTGCCGTAAATCAACTTTTTTTCTTTCACGGATTAAATTTATCCTCTTCTGTAAATTCTGGAATAATCATGTCTTTTAATCCGATTATGGTCGTGTTACTGTCTGGTTTTGTATTAAAAGAAAAAATAACACCTGTACGATTAACCGGCATTTTGATTGGTGCAGCCGGAGCCGTTCTGCTTACCTTAACGGGTGAAAAATCCGTTTCAGAAACCTCACTTGGAGATTTGTATTTACTCATTAATTCTTTGAGTTATGCCATTTACTTGGTTTTAGCCAAACCCCTCATGAAGAAATACAGTCCCTTACTGGTGATTACATGGGTGTTTACAATAGGATTAGGCTTTTTATTCTTGTATCCGCCTGTTTTAACTGAGTTTTATGCAACCAATTTTGCGGCCATTCCTATAGACATTTGGCTAAAAATAACTTTTGTAGTCGTTGCTGTCACCTTTTTAACGTATTTACTTACTATGTATGGCTTGAAGTATTTGAGTCCGGCTGTATCAAGTTCTTACATTTATTTTCAACCGATTATGGTCATTGGATTTGCGTATTTATTTCTCTCTATAGGAATTGCAGATGATTATACATCAAGCATTACCCTTCGGAAAATAATTTACATGTTGATGATTTTTCTTGGTGTTTACTTATCTGGTAAAACCGTTACAAAAGCGAACTCTTAGATCGAGGGGTTGGTTGCCAAACACTTGATTTTATGCCTTTCAAAAAGGTAAAAAACCCGATTAGAAGAGCAAGATTCATGTTGTAAAAATGAGCCACAAATAATATCGGTTTGATTTTTTTGACAAAAGGAATAAGCAAAGGTGTTAAGAACAGAAAGGCTTGAACACCCGTGAAATATACAAAAATCGTATTGTACCTTATCAACAAAAGTGAAATAACAAAAATTGCCAGCAATAAGAAGGGGGTTAGCCAACGAAGAATTTTATGAGAAATAAAGGCAAACGAAATAGGTCTCCAAAAAGGCCACAAAAGGGATTTAAAGGCAAATAAATTTTGATAATTTCCGATTGAAATTCGGATTTTTCGTTTGAATTCTTCGGAAGATTCGCTTGGCAAGTCTTCGTAAACAATGGCCTGATCATCAAATAAAACCTCTCCCCTATTTTTAATGACACTCATTGTAATGAAAAAATCATCCATAAAGAAGTTTTTCGGAACGGGGGTATAGTTTTCACGACGTATGGCATAACAGCCTCCTTCCGCTCCAATAACGAATCCCCACGTATTGCTTTCTTTTAATTTGATGGTATTTTCTAACCAGAGGTATTTTTTTTCAAGTCCTTGAATTTGAATGTTTTTATCGGAAGTTTTAATGATATTAGCGCAAACTTGTTTTGTTTTTGCATGTGAAAAATGCCGCACCAAATTCGAAATGGTGTTTTGCGTAAAGAAGACGTTTGCATCCGTTAAAATAAAAACATCATCCTTGCATTCTTTTGCTAAATCATTAATAATATGAGCCTTACCAGATCTTCCTTGGAATATTTTAAGGTGGATGTTTGGGTGTTTTTCTTGAAAGGAAGCAATTAGTTCATTGGTTTTATCCGTGGAGGCATCGGAACCCAGGTAGATAGAAATTTTTTCGAGTGGGTAATCCGATTCTAAAATACTTTGGATTTTTTTTGAGATTACATTTTCCTCGTTGTAGGCAGCAATTATTACCCCAACGGACAATGATGAATTCAAAATTGGGCTTTCTCTCTTGCTTTTCCCCATTACAATCAAGCCAACAGGATAAATCAAATAGGTTTGTAAAACACCTAAAACACAAAGAGCACCAACAACATATAATCCTATTTCGATCATTAATTTCCCAACTGGATTGTCAAAACTAAACAATTTAATTCACCCTGTGAAATGTCAAAACGGGCAATTTGTGATTGCAGCTGTGAAATTGAAAAAAATCACTGTTTTTGAACCCTAGCCTAAAACTTTTTGCAGTTTTCAAACAACCATGTGGATGAAGTTTGATGGCGGATTCAGCAAAATAAACAACCTTAAGATTACAGAAGCAAAACCGGGAACTTGAAAAAGTAACACAATGTTTATTCTACAATTATCTTCTGATTCTGCTCCCCAATTCTCAAGAAATAGACTCCTTTTTTCAAAGCTGAACAAGCTATTTGCTGTTGTTGCTGAGTAATTTCAAAATCTAGGATTTGTTTACCGTTTACATTCGTAATTGTTGCATTTGAACCTATTAAGGATAAGGGAATTTCTGAAATGGTAATATGATCTGATGTGGGATTTGGGAAGATATTTATATTTTCAGCGTTTCCTGGGTTTTGAAGACCTAAATAAGAGGGAGCATCTCCTTGTTGAAGCATAAAATATTTTGTTGTTGAATTACTCTTTATAAGTAACCAAATGTTATTGTAGGAATCAACTTCTAATTCTGTAGTTACGTTATTGCTATCTGTATCCGGCAAGTTCAATAATAACTCTGAAATGTTTTTACTTTGTTCCCAAGTGTTCGTAACCGGATTATATTTAGAAATTACCTTAGCATTATGATTAATCAAGTTACAATTCGGGTCACCAAACAATGTCCACAGATTTTCATCTTGGTCAAACCGAATTTTCATAGGATGTCCATTCGGCATTTGAAGTGAATTATTTGTTGTAATACTTCCCACCGTTGATGTCATTTTGGCTTTCAGAATTTTGTCAACGGCAGTGAAATATAATGTGTCTGATTGCGGTTTTATTAATAAATCACTGATAAAGTGGTTTAATGGTGTAGTAGTGTAAAAATAAGAAATGGTATTTTGATTAAAATCAACATTCGCTACTGAAATGTTATATGAGTTATAAAAGGTAGTTTGACCAATTTGTAGGCGATCAGACAAAATGTTTGACTCATTTATTATTTGATCTTGAAAATACATGAGCGTTCCTGTAGGATTATTTACCTCTAGATAAAGTGTATCATTTGAAACAGCCATATTACTTTTCATCGTTCTTGATCCGGGCAAGTAAATTCTTTGAAAGGTGTTTCCATCAAAACGATAAAAGAAATTAGTCCCCGTGGTAAAACAGTATGTTCCGGAAGAGGTAAATACAGGTTTGCTGCATAAGAAACCAACAAAATTAAAATCAGGGACAATGCTAATGTTGTATTCCGTTAGAACCCCATTCTTTAATCTTGCAGGATATTTTTTAACAAGCCACAACGATGAATCAAATGGATTAAATGACATACATTTAGAATCATAATTAATCATTACTTGTTGCCAAGATTGAGCCGTCACAAAAAAAGCATGACCAAAAAACAAAAACAAAAATCCTATTTTAATCAATTTATTCATTACTCAATAATTATCTTCTGATTCTCCTCCCCAATTCTCAAGAAATAGACTCCTTTTGTCAAGGTTGAACAATCGATTTGTTGATTTTGCTGAGTAATTTCAAAATCTAGGATTTGTTTACCGTTTACATCGGTAATTGTTGCATTTGAACCAATCCTATTTGCATCAATACCAGAAATAATGATTGAAGACGAAGAAGGATTGGGGTAAATTTGAATATTTGCTGAATTTGTCGTGTTTTTCAGGCCAAGCCAGGAAGGAAGCGAATTAATTTCTAAGACGTGTAGATCAAAGTCGAGAACATATAAGTTATCAGATGAATCTAACTCTATGCTAACTCTATAGTTAAAATCTATGGGTGAATTCAAACTGTCATAAACTTGTTCCCAGATTCCCAAACTTCGATTCAAATATGCTACATGAGTTATTTGATTGTATGCTGTGCCAAATACTGCCCAAATGTTATTTTGTGAATCTAATTCTATTTCAAATACAGAAGATGTTGGCATGCCAATGGTATTGTTTGGCGTAATTGAATCCGTGAAAACTCCATTGTAAGCGACTGAGATACCCGAAGAACCAGCGACATAAATAGAATCGGTTATTTGGGAAAATTTCATGTCAAAATTAGTCCAATCTAACAATGCGCAGGTATCAGGAGAGTAAAAGTATAACGAGTCATTTTCGCAAAGTGCAATGAAAGAATCTATAGAAGAACTTGCCCACATTGATCCATTTTTGGATTCTATTCTTTTTACGAAAGAGTTAGAACCAAGGGAGGTGACGTCATTTACAATTCGGAAATAATTATTGGAAAGACGAGAAACCCAAATTGTATCGTTGTCTGAGCTTATATCAATGCATTCAGACATATTATTAATAGTTGTCCACGTTTGATTCGCATATTTATGAATGCCAAAAAATCGATCAAGAACGTACACAGCGTGAGGTGTTGCTGCGAAATCTAATACGTTACTTTGACTTTGAAATATCGGAATGTTCGTATAGTCACAATGAAAATATGTTCCATTCTCATCAAAACCATGAACTTCATTTCGATAACCAAACCATATTGAGTTATTGAATTTATTAACTAAAAATTGCTTGTTGTGTTGCTCAAATCCAGCGCTCTGTTGGGTGAAAGATGCGAGCGGATGATAATTTGAAGCATCAATCGATTGCCAAGTTTGCGCACGCAAATTTAAACTCCCACTTAGGAAGAAAAGAACCAAACAAATTATACAAAATCTTGTCATTACTCAATAATTATCTTCTGATTCACTTCCCCAACTCTCAAGAAATAGACTCCTTTTTTCATGCTTGAACAATCGATTTGCTGTTGCTGCTGGTTAATTTCAAAATCTAGGATTTGTTTACCATTTACATCAGTAATTGTTGCATTTGAACCTATTAAGGATAAGGGAATTTCTGAAATGGTAATATGATCTGATGTGGGATTTGGGAAGATGTTAAGATGAAAGGATTGCGGCAATTCGTTAGTTCCCAACCAAGTTGGACTATTCGGAGTTAGAAAAGTATGGAGGTAGTTTAAATCTGCTACCCAAAGATTGCCAAGCGTATCTATTTCCAGACCGTAAAAGTGTGAAAAGTCTATTGG
>JBIKQS010000043.1:0-11321 GCA_044349575.1 Crocinitomicaceae bacterium | reverse complement strand
CTACCCAGGATTTATAGCCGCAAATTCTACTTTAGGATTGACAGAGATTGACGCAGTTCGTGCTACTCGTGATTATAACGAAACAGGAAGTTTGAATCCTCATGTGAGAACACAAATAGCCTATAATGTGGAATCAAAAGTTATTTCAACAGTTTTAACAAATGGGGTTTTACTTTGTCAAGCAACACCACGAGGTGGTATCATATCCGGAACATCTTCAGTTATGTCATTATATGGTTGGAATTGGGAAGACGCAACGATCTATGAAAATGATGGAATTCATGTGAATTGGCCCTCAAGTTTGCAAGGCGGAGGATGGTGGGCAGAACCAGCTCCTAAAAAACAGAATGAAAATTATTCACTTCAACTCAAAGAATTATATGAGTTTTTTGAATTAGCCAAAACCTACGCTAAAGCAGAAAAAAATGATGTGGAATATGATCAACGTTTAGACGCAATGAAGGAATGTTTTGTAGGAAATAAAAGGATTTATTTTCATGCGGACGAAATTCAACAAATAAATGATGTAATTGAATTTTCTAAAAAGTTTGACCTTAATTTTCCGGTTATCATGGGTGGATACGAAGCGCATTTATTGGGTAGTCGCATGAAAGATTCAAAAATTCCAGTAATGTTGAGACGAATTCATAGTTTGCCTGAAAATGACGATGATCCTGTTGACCAATCCTTTAGATTGCCTGGTCTTTTGAAAAAGGAAGGGATTCTATTCTCAATTCAAAATGCAGGAGATATGGAGGCAATGAATGCACGCAATTTACCTTTTCAAGCAGGAACAGCAATGGCTTATGGATTATCGGAAGAAGAAGCTATAGAGGCTATTTCATTAAGTCCATGCAAAATAATGGGAATCGATAACAAATACGGATCGATTGAAAAAGGAAAATCAGCTACCTTGTTTGTTTCAGAAGGAAATGCTTTGGAGATGAAAACAAATAAGGCATCTCTAATTCTTATAAATGGGAAATTTGCACCAACCACTAATTTTCAGTTTGACTTATTCAAAAAGTACTCAGACAAATATCTAAAGAATTGAATAATTTGAATTTCAGTTTGTTTATTTTTACTTTACACTCTCAATAAATATTTTATTTTTTAGTGTTAATAGTGCTTGACATATTATTGTCTAATTTCACATAACTAACTACACTAAATAATTTTTAAGATGAAAACCATTCTAATTTCGGGAGGTTCAGGTTTTATTGGAACGCATTTGTCGAAATATTTGCGAAATCAAGGCCATACCGTTTTTATTTTATCAAGAAAACCAAAAAAACGAGATCAAATATATTGGAATGCACACGCTAAAAAAATTGAAGGTAAACACCTAGATAAAATTGAAATAATTATAAACTTAGCCGGTGCTGGAATTGCGGATCAGCGCTGGTCTAAAAAAAGAAAAGAAGAAATTCTCAATTCACGTGTAGATAGCATCAACTTTTTATATTTATCAATAGTAAACTTTCCTAAATTAGAACATTTTATAAGTGTTTCTGGTATTGATTGTTATGGATTTGGTCATGGTGAGAGAGTTCTAACTGAAAAGGATTCATATGGCAGTAACTTCATTTCAGAGGTTGTTAAACAATGGGAAGAATCTTGTAAAAAATTTGAAAGCAGATGTAATACTACTATTTTACGATTGCCAATTGTATTAGATGCTAAAAATGGCGCTTTGCCAAAAATGGCTGCACCAATTAAAAAAATGCTTGGCGCACCAATTGGCTCAGGAAATCAACCAATTAATTGGGTTTGTATTGATGATTTGACAGCTGTTTTTTCTCATGTTATCGATAATAAGGTTACCGGAACTTACAATGTTGTTGCAGGCACAAATTCCAATAAAGAGTTTACAAAAACGGTCGCAAAGGTCCTTAAAAAACCATTGTTCCTACCAAACGTGCCCTCATTTATATTGAAATTAATGTTGGGTGAGTTATCTGAATTATTACTTAATGGAAATTTTGTTTCCGGTGAAAAATTAAAAGAAACTGGATTTATTTACCAACATAGTGTACTAGAAGAGGCTCTTGAATCTGTTTATTTCAAGTAAGTTTCGTATTTTGTTCCATTGTTTTATTAATAGCCATTAAAACTGTTGAAAGTATAGTAGCTATTAGAAGAATTACAAACCTAAGCTCGAAACATTAATTGGCCTATTAAATGGATTGAATTTTAGGGTTAATCTGATGTTGTTTCCGAAATTTTCAAATGGATTACTCATGATTGAACTACGTAGAAAAGGAACGTAGATTCCAACCACACTTCCCAATCTAACACCCAACCCAGCATTGTAAGCATAATTGATTGCATTACCATCATAAAATGCACCTCCATCAGCAAAAAGTCCAATGAATCCAAGTCTAGGTATTGGTAGTGGAGCGTATACATTTCCGGTGGCCATCCAAAATGAGGTTGTGCCAAATGTTGAGGTACTATTGAATCCACCAAAATTATTATTTCTCATTTGTGAATTAGGGTTGAATCGTTCGAAATAATATTCCTCCATAAATAAATCTTGTCTGCCATCTGCACCGCTTAGTGCCATCTGGTAATATTGATTTCCTATTCCAGATCCGTTAGTGTAGTTTAAATTATTTCCAAAAAAACCACGTAAATAAATCCATCTTTTCATGGAATTCTTTAAATAGCGATAGCCATATTCAGTTGTCAAAGATATTCTCCTCAGTTCATCTGAATTTGATTCTAATTCATGCATTTCGTCGAACCGAACTTGGAGTTTAAAGCGATTATCTGGGTTGCGATAACTCGCCTCATACCACGCATATCCTCCACCTAAAAACAATGAGTTTGTTCCTCTAGTTTCGTTTCTTACCGCTAAAGCAATCTTAGCTACATGATTTAATTTCGACTTTTTGTTTGGATTCCCTAAATTAGATTGTAAATAAATAGAGCCAAAATTTAATCCTGATTGCCATTGAACAAATTCACTATCGGTTTTAAATCTTTTAACTGAAGCACCTAATGCAAGTGTTTTACAATATTTTTGAGGGTAAAAACTATGTGTAAACTCAGCTATTCCGGCTAAACTTTTGTTTTCCAAAGAGAACATAGGAGCAAGTAAGAATTGAGTTTTTTTAAGTGGGATTGCGACATTGTGAACAGCTAAACCAAACATAAATTTGTCGTTACTATTTCCAGCTAATATAGGTGTGTAAAAGAAATTATTTTTAAAATTATCTTGATCACCAAGCAGAAACTCAAATTTAGGTTCATCAATTTTTGAAAGTAATTGTTTACCATACCAGTAATTATTTTGTCGATTAATTTCTGGAATATCTCTATTTGCGTCAATGGCAGCTTTTGTAATTGATTTTTTTGGAGTTTTTATATCAATACTTCGCTGACCAGGTTCAACCCAAGCTGTTTCAATAATCGTATCACCCTGATAAATATTCACTTCAATTGGACCTTCAACTTGGCCAACATTTTTAACTTTTACCGTTGAACCTCCATTTTTAGAATGGTGAATACATTGAATTTTATAATCAACCAACTTTGTAGTTTTTATCAAATCGTCAAATAACCAACTTAAATTTTTGCCGGAAACTCGTTCTAGTGTTTTCTGCATATCTTCGGGTTGTGGATGTTTGAATTTCCAATCTTCAAAATAGGCTTGAAAACAAGTATTAAAAAGAGAATCACCCAAATAATCTTTTAAATAATAAAAAACTAATCCTGTTTTTTGATACATGATAAGACCATAGTTGGTAGAAGTAAATTCAGCCGAGTGGGTCTCAATAGGCTGATCTCCGCCAAAATGAGCTAAAATCTTGTACAAATATTCTCCTTGTGCTTTATAATCTAAATTATCCATGTGTATCATTCTACCCGCAATTTGATCTGTCGTAATTGAATTGTTGGGGTATTTTGTTTGCATATATCGAACTTCGTTCAATGTATTGATTCCTTCATCCATCCAACCATGCACACGTTCGTTTGATCCCAAAATACCATAAAACCAGTTATGACCTACCTCATGTACAATTACAGTTTCCAAAGATTGGGCTGTATTAACCGAGCCAATGACAGTCACATTAGGATATTCCATTCCACCACCAGCACTGATTGTTCCGTCAACTGCTGTGACTTGATTATAGGGATAATCACCATTCCAAAGGGAATAATAATACGTTCCATCATTGATGTATTCAATTCCTTTTTTCCAAAGTTTTGCGTTTTGCGGTGTAAACATAGCCCACGAAGTTACTTTTCGCTTGGAGTGGGGTAGAGCAACCTCGCCCTTTAAAACCAAATAGCGTTTATCAGCAAACCAAGCAAAATCATGAACCTTTGATTGTGTGTATCGAATTGTCTTCAATTCTTTATCAGAGGCCGGAAATTCCATTTGTTTATTCCCTTTCTCAGGATAAGAATCAATATTATTCTCAGTTTCTTTTGCTATTTTGTTTAGAAAAGTTAATTCTTCCTCATTTTGTAAATCACCGGTTGCACCAACAACGTAGTTTTTAGGAAGCGTAATGGAAACATCATAGGATCCATATTCAGAATAAAATTCACCTTGATTCAAGTAAGGCATTTGATTCCACCCATTTTTATCATAAACAGCCGGTTTTGGGTACCATTGTGTTATCTGATAGGATTGTCCTATATGCCCCAGTCTTGAAATACTTCCGCTTGGTAGCTTAACACGAAATGGAGTTGATATTGTAATTTTTTCTCCTGATTTAAGTGGCTGAGGTAAGTAAATCAATGCGATATCAATATGTTCCTTATCTAGTTCCCATTTTAAAGTCTCATTATTTGATTTAAAATTTAAGGAATCAATAAATCCTTTAATAGAATCGGCTCCAAATTTAAGGTCTGTTTCGCCATTTTCGTATAATTGTTTGGCAAGAGCAGTTTTGCCGTTTTTATAGGCATTAGCCCATAAATGGACGTAGATTTTATCTAACGTATTAGGTGAATTATTGATGTATTCAAATTCTTCAAATCCACTCAAGAAATGATTTTTATCATCTAGCTTAACCGATATTTTATAATTAACCTCTTGTTGCCAATACGCTTGGCCATGAATTAATACAATTGATGAAAAGAATATAAGTGAAAAAAAATACCGCATAGAAATTTAACTTTTATACATTAAGAGACTTGTTTTCTTTTATAAAGTTACAAGCGATGTAAAAATACGATTATTTTTGTGTCAAATTAATTTCATGAAAATTGTTGCTATTTTCTTCACGGTAAGTCTTATTTTTCTTACGTCTTGTACAAATATTAAGAGTGAGGGTGAGATGATGGCCGAATATTGTTATTGTAAAGTTTTATCAGCTAAAGATGCCGAAGAAAAAGAGGAAGCCAAGAGACATTGCAACGACATGAAAATTCAAGTTGAAAAACAACATGGTAAAGAATTGAGTGAACTATCTAAGGAAGATCAAGAATTGTTTTACGATGGATTTTTAAAAAAAGTAGAGTCCTGTAAGTAATTACTTTTGTTGAATAGTTTTTTATTCTTTCAAAATACTCAATTTAAGTTTAATTTTAGTTGCTTTAGAAGCTTTATGCTGTATTGTCTTTAGCAACTGCTTATGGTAATCTAAAGTTGATCAAAGGTTTCTTTTTATCTTTGAAAAAGTTCATGAAATAAGAAGTTAAGATAGAAAAGAAGAGAAATGATTGTTTGTATTGCAGAAAAACCAAGTGTTGCCAAAGATTTAGCAGAGATTTTGGGGGCTAAAACGAGAAGAGATGGTTATTTTGAAGGTAATGGTTATCAAGTTACATGGACTTTTGGTCATTTATGTACCTTAAAAGAACCGCATGATTATAATGAAAAATGGAAATCTTGGCGTCTAGAGAGTTTACCTATTATCCCAGAATCATTTGGTATTAAAGTTATTGATGATAATGGAGTGAAAAAGCAGTTTTCTGTAATTGAAAATCTTGTTAAATCAGCGGAGAGCATTGTTAATTGCGGGGATGCTGGTCAAGAAGGTGAACTGATTCAACGATGGGTTTTATTGAAAGCAAATTGTAAAGTGCCAGTACAACGGCTGTGGATTTCTTCTTTAACTGAAGAAGCCATTCGAAAGGGATTCAAGGATTTAAAAGATGCCAAGAATTACGATCGACTTTATGCGGCGGGAAGTGCAAGAGCTATAGGTGATTGGTTACTTGGAATTAATGCGACACGTTTGTTCTCAACTAAATTTGGAAAAGGAACAACTGTACTATCAATTGGTAGGGTCCAGACGCCTACTTTAGCATTGATTGTTCAGCGTCAGAAAGAAATAAATGCCTTTAAACAAGAGGAGTATTGGGAATTAAAGACGATATATCGAGAAACTGAGTTCACATGTCAAATTAATCGTTTAAAATCAATCGACAAAGCGCAAAAGGGTTTAGAATATTTACTGAATAAGCCATTTGAAATTACATCCTTTGAACAAAAAGAAGGAAAGGAAGGAAACCCTCGTTTATTTGATTTGACAGGCTTACAAGTGGAAGCGAATAAGAAAAAAGGTTATTCTGCCGAAGAAACCCTAAAACTTGTTCAAAATTTATACGAAAAAAAATTAGTCACATATCCAAGAGTTGATACAACTTATCTCTCTGAAGATTTACATCCAAAAATACCTGGAATCCTATCAAATCTTGATGATTATGCGGGATTAGTCAGTCCCTTGTTGCAGAAACCACTTCCAAAGAGTAAGCAGATTTTTGACGATAAAAAAGTAAGTGATCACCATGCAATTATTCCTACGGGTGTAAAACCTGGTGGGTGGACTATGGATGAAAAAATAATTTATGATATGATAACTCGCAGATTCATTGCGGTATTTTATCCTGAATGTAAAGTGTCAAATACAACTGTTTTAGGAAAAGTGGATGAACTTATTTTCAAAACCACCGGAAAACAAATATTAGAACCGGGATGGAGAATCCTTTATCAAAATGATAAAAAAGAAGACGAGGAAAAGAAGACGGAGGAGGAGAAAACACTTCCACTATTTCAGGAAGGAGAATCTGGCCCCCATGAACCTTTTATTCACCAAGGTAAGACTTCTCCACCAAAGCCTTATTCGGAGGCTACACTTTTACGAGCGATGGAAACTGCCGGGAAATTAGTGGAAGATGAAGAGATGAGAGAAATGTTGAAATTAAATGGAATAGGCAGACCATCTACACGTGCTAATATTATCGAAACACTTTTTAAAAGAAGATATATTGAAAAAAAGAAAAAGAATATTTTAGCTACTGAAACGGGGATAAATTTAATTGATACGATACAAAGTGATTTACTGAAGAGTGTTGAATTAACAGGACAGTGGGAAAGAAAATTACGATTAATTGAAAAAGGGGAGTATGAATTACAAATGTTTAAGGAAGAATTGATTCAAATGGTTAAGGAAATAACGGATGAGGTTATTTTTAATTCATACGGTAAAAAGATTTAACTTGTATTAAGTGTTTATTAATCAATTGTTTACGTCAAAATAAGTGAAATAATTAAAAAAATCAGTCTAATATCCTTGTTGGACCAATAAATAACTGTATATTTGCACCCTCAAAAGCCGATTCCGTAGCTCAGCTGGTAGAGCAATACACTTTTAATGTATGGGCCCTGGGTTCGAATCCCAGCGGGATCACAGAGAAACAGTTAAACCCCTTGATTATCAAGGGGTTTTGTTTTTTAATGTGGTAGATTTGACCAAAAATAGATCAAGTTTAAAAGGATCAAGTCAAAAAGTTGGGGATAAACATTTAATTCTTGACAAATGGAAAAGAAAGCACCAAAATTTTAGGAACATTTCACATTAACGATTAAAGAATAATAATGACCTTGGATTTTTAGGTTTTCAAGCTGAACTGAGTTTCGTGATTTTAGAGGTATCCAGAGGATCACTGATAAAACAGAAACTCAGAAGGTGCAGAAAAGGGTTCGGATAGAATTAGATTTGAATTTGAAAATGGATCGCCGAACCCAGAAAAATCCAAAGTCTTGATTTTTTTACTCAACTTTTTTCATCAAGGAAAAAAGTGGAAAATTATTCATTAAAAATATTCCTCCCCACCTTTTGGTTATGATCTCATTTAACCATATTTTAGTAACTTTGGACAAACATAGGTGATGAAAAAAATTATTTTATTCGTACTATTATTTGCAGATTTAATAGCTTTTCAAAATATCAACGCCCAGGATAGAGCTGGTATTTATAGTATCAATTTTTTTATTGATCGAAAATTAACTCATCCGATTCAAGTTCAGGTTGATGGTAACATTGTTCAAAATGGTAATTTGAATGCTACACGATTGTTGGATTCAGATATTGATTCAGTAAAAAAAATGATTGAGAGAAGAGTTTCTATAGAATTAGGAGCTCAAACTGAATGTATTTACCGAAAGAATAAAAGAGGTAGAGATATTGTTACTACTCAGTTTTCTACGAATGTAGGTGGGTTGCCGATAAGTTCAAAAAGAACAGCCATTAAATTGCATGAAAAAGAATATTACGTTAATGTGAGGATTAATTTTAATGCAGTTCAGCGAACATCACTGGGCGCTGCTCTTGTTGGTATAAGACAATATAGACCAATTGTAACTATAAATATTGTTGCTTTCAATGAGCAACGCAAGCCCGTTTATCGAAAGAGAGTTTTTGTAAATGATTTTGAGAAGCTACAAGGATTTGAAACGAATGTAAATGGAGTTAACGTCAGGAATTTTCAGGTTTTAACGACTCAACAAATAAGAGATATGCTTGCTAAAAGCCTACAAGAACTAAGTGAAAGAGGAAAACAATGACATCAAAAATAAAATACATTGGTAATTTAAGAACTGAATGTGAACATGTCTTTTCAGGCAATAAATTATTTACAGATGCACCCTTAGACAACAAAGGCAAAGGTGAGTTCTTTTCTCCGACAGATATGGTTGCCACTGCGCTTGGTTCATGTGCAATTACTATTATGGGGATTTATTGTCAAGAACACAACATTTCCTTTGAACATGCTGATGTTAGGGTCACAAAAATTATGACTTCAAATCCAAGACGCATTGAAACTGTAGTTTTAGATATCGATTTAACTGAGAATAATTGGGATGAAACAATAGCTAAAAAAGTTATTCAAGCTGGAAAAAATTGTCCGGTTGCCAAAACTTTGGGTGATAATATAAACATAGAATGGAAAATAAAGTGGTAGAACGTAATTTTGAGAGAAGAAACCGCGAGTTTAAAGAAAAAGAAAATTTGATTTACGGGGTACGTTCGGTTGTGGAAGCAATTAGAGCAGGGCGTGAAATAAACAAAATCATCATTCAAAAAGGAATGAATAAGGATCTTTTCTTTGAACTGAAGGAGGCATTAACAGGCAAAGATTTCCAACTTCAATTTGTCCCATCCCAAAAACTAGATCGATTAACGCAAGCAAATCATCAAGGTGTAATAGCTTTCGTCTCCCCAATCACATACGCTAACTTTTATGAATTAGTTGATAAAAAAATTGAAGAAAAGACTTCAATTTCGTTATTATTTCTTGATCGAATAACAGATGTTCGAAATTTAGGAGCAATTGCCCGTTCTGCTGCATGTAACAGTGTGGATGCAATTGTTGTTCCTTCTAAAGGTTCTGCATTGGTAACAGCTGATGCTATTAAAACTTCTGCAGGCGCGCTAAATTCTCTTCCTGTTTGTAAGGTTGATCACTTGAAAGACGCATTATTTTATCTACAACAATCAGGAATTAAATTAATAGCATGTACCGAAAAATCAAATAAAGAACTGCCTTTTGTAGATTTTTCAGGTTCCGTAGCCTTGATTTTTGGATCGGAAGAAGATGGAATTAGTTCTGATTTATTGCGAATGGCTAATGAACGGGTCAAAATCCCAATGACAGGTGGTGTTTCGTCGCTTAATGTCAGTGTATCAGTCGGAATAGTTTTATATGAGATGAATCGTCAAAAAATCACACCGTAATTCAAGAATTATGACAGTACAGGATTATATTAATAATGTTGAGGAAGATAGAAGAGAAGTTTTTAATAAGCTCTTACAAGCAATTCGCTCTGGTTTATCCTCTGATTTTCAGGAGTGCATTTCTTATGGAATGATTGGTTTTGTTGTTCCTCATTCTCTTTATCCAAAAGGATATCATTGTGATCCAAAACTACCTCTCCCATTTATTTCAATTGCTTCGCAGAAAAATTCTATTAACCTCTATCACATGGGAATTTATGCCAATGCTGATTTATTGGATTGGTTTGTTGCGGCTTATAAGGAATCTACTGATTCCAAATTAGATATGGGAAAAAGTTGTATTCGTTTAAATCCCAAAAAAGATATACCTTATCAAGTTTTTCAGGATTTATCTCACAAGGTTAGTGCTCAAGAATGGATAAATATGTACGAAAAAAACTATTTGAAATGAAAAACTCCGCTTGTTAATATCGAATTTATCGATTTTTACTTACGGAGTCTTTATGCAGCGTCATTTACTAATGTTCTAATTTACTCATCATTAATCAATTTAATCGATTCAAGTTAGTTCAAGTTTATTCTTAGCTTTTTTGATGAAACTTTGATGTTAATCAAATAAATTATTTTTGTTACATGAAAACACCAAAAGAAATTGTAGACCATATGATGAATGATGATTCTTTCAGTAAATGGATGGGTGTTAAAATTGATACTATTGATAATGGAATTTGTGTTTTAAGAGCTACTATAAAAGAAGAAATGTTAAATGGTTTTCGAATTGCGCATGGTGGAATAACCTATTCATTAGCTGATTCTGCATTAGCCTTTGCATCGAATTCAAGAGGAGTTCAATGTGTTAGCATCGAAACCTCAATTTCTCACGTAAAAAAAGTTTTTCAAGGCGATGTATTAATTGCCAGAGCTAGTGAAGTTCATCGCGGAAAAACAACTGGTATATACAATGTTGAAATAGTTAATCAAAACAATCTTTTGGTGGCCTTGTTTAAAGGAACTGTTTTCATAACAGATAAAGAATGGTAAAAGAATAGAATATGTTTACAGGAATAATAGAGCAAATCGGTGTGGTTAGTAAGATCCAAAAAGATGATCAAAATATACATGTTACCGTTACATCTGATTTTATAAATGAATTGAAAATTGATCAAAGTGTAGCACACAATGGTTGTTGTCTTACAGTGGTTTCTATATCTGATGAAGGTTATATAGTTACAGCAATTCAGGAAACACTCGATCGCACGAATCTTTCCGATTGGAAAATAGGGACAAAAGTAAATTTAGAACGCTGCCTACAATACAACGGACGTTTAGACGGACACATAG
>JBIKQS010000289.1:0-3470 GCA_044349575.1 Crocinitomicaceae bacterium | reverse complement strand
AGGTTCATTCCCTAAGTAGTTAAAAGAGAAATCAAAAAGACTAAACCATAGTTTTGGTTGGTACATGAATACAAGCATTTATTTATTCGACTGCTAAGTTACATTTTTCAACAATTAATATATAAATTTGAACAATAGACAGACATATATGTCCGATAAATCGGTGAACAATCCAAAATACTTTTATCAATCTTCAGAATTTAAATTCCTGAGGTCATCGGAAGAAAATTTTCCTATAATAAAATCAGAATTACAAAATTTATTATCCCATAAAGCTGAAAAAAATTGGTTGAAAACCTTTCCCGATTACGTAAATTCAAAACAGGAAAAAGCATGGAAAGTTTTTACTTTTTTATTTTTTGGAATGAAGAGCCCAAAACATGCGCTTCTTTGTCCGAAAACTGCTGAATTTATTTACAGTATTCCTGAAATTATTTCTTGTGATTATTCGTTTATGGCTCCACACACACATATTCTTCCACACAAGGGATATTCTAAAATGGTATTGCGTTGTCATTTGCCTTTAATTATTCCGGACTCGGAAAAGTGTGCGATTCGTGTTGGTGATGAAATCCATCATTGGGAGGAGGGGAAACTAGTAGTTTTTGATGATTCTTTTGAACATGAGGCATGGAATAAATCAGATCAACCGCGCGTTGTACTTATGTTTGATATTCCAAATCCAGCATGGGGATATACTGCCGATGAAATCTCAGCTTACAAAATAAATAACCTTGATGATCCGTTTCTGCTTTCTTTTGCTGATAAAGAAAAATGGATAAAGTCTTTTAAAGACCGGGTATTGCCAATGGAGGAGTTTTATTAATCAATAGATTGTTTATTTCCTTCATATTGTTTTCAGACGGTTCCCCAATTAATTCCATTTTAGACGAACCATGGGTAAAAATAGCAGCAGCTTTATTTAATTTTAATCCTTTTACCAGGTAATTTTCTTTGGTCAATTCATAGATTTTATTTAATCCATCCATAGAATCTTCAATCCATTCGTATCCAAGTAATTTGTTATATTGAATAGCCCTGTGATTGGTTTTTACTATTCTAATTCGAGATTTATTGATATCATTCAATAGGTAAAAAACGAAATTTAGTAAGCAAAGCGAGGCATAAACTGCCGCGAATGAATGTTCGTATTCAGGATTTCCAATGAAAATTCCCCCTTCACCAAAACCTTGTTTGTTATCAAAATTTTTCACATTAATTAAACCTACTTTTTTAGAATCGAATTCAATAATAAAATAATAATTAGCAGGATTATTTATTGTTTCAAACCATGCTAGTTGCATTTGTTCGGTTATGTAATCCTTGTAAATCATGGTGTTTTGTACGTGGGCTGAATTACGCCAAGTTCTCACCAATTCTAGTTCTTCTCGTTGTAGACGAATTAAACGAACATCAAATTGCTTTAGGATTAACATTGTTTTTCGTCAATATGATAGAGTGGGGCGTTATTGATGTTTTTCAGAATTAGACGAAGGTATTGTGTGATAATTCCTAGGCTAAAAAGTATTATCCCCGTCGAAAAAAGTATACTAACAATTAATGATGCATACCCCTGAACGGCAATTTTGTCTATAAAATACTTGTAAATAAAAAAACATCCAACAATTGAATTAACAAAAGCCAAGGTAAATCCAAGATAGGTAACAAATTTTAATGGTATTTCAGTTGAATAAAGAATGACTTTTCCAGTTGTGCTGAATAAATTACCTAGTTTATACCTGCTTTTTAGTATTGAATTTGGATTATTTTCAATCTTTACAAAACTAATTTTACTTGTATACCAAATTAAAAATTCATCAATAAAGATAAAATGTCTATGATTTTCAGGTAATCTTTTCGCTAATTCTTTTTTTATTAATCGAAAACTACTTCCTCGTCCTTTGTTTTTACCTTCTAAACGCGCAATTTTTTTGTAGAAATTCGTGAAGAATTGCCTACTCAATGATTGTTTTTTATTGTATTCACCATACACGACATGAGAACCAGTTTTTTTGTATGCCTCAATTAATAGGAGAAATTTAGATGGAAGTACTTGTAAATCATCATCCATGGTCAAAATTATGTCACCAGTTGAATTTTCTATTCCACACAATGTAGCGGCATGTTGACCAAAATTTTTTCCTAAACGAATTATTTTAACTTGACTTTTTTCATCATTTCGTTTAATCTCTTTCAAAATATCCCAGCTATCGTCTTGACTAAAATCATCAACATAAATTATTTCAAGATCCATTTTTTCCGCAAGTGAATCAACTATTTCTTTGTTTAAGCGAAACAAATTTTTACCTGTATTAAAAACAGGTATAACCAGGCTGTATTTACTGTTAGATATCAAGTTTCTTGAAAACGATTTAAAAGGATCGAACTGCCAAATGTACGATTAATTATTTTTCATTGAAAGTATAGCAAATAAATTGTACTTTTTGAAAATTTTGAGGTATAAAATAAATCTATCGTTTACTAGTTAGTAATAAGCCTCCGTCCATGGGAATTGTTGTGCCTGTAATCCAAGTGCTTAAATCACTTAACAAAAAGACACATAAGTTGGATACGTCTTGTGGTTTTCCAATCCCAAGGGGGTATTGAGATAGAATTTCATCCCACTGCACTTTTGAATATGCATTCATTGTTTGTTCATATATTTCTGTTTGAACTAAAGCCGGAGAAATACAATTAGAACGAATCTGATTATGAGCAAATTCAAGTGCCACTGATTTAGCGAATGCCTCAATAGCTGCTTTTGAAGAAACATATAAACTCCCTCCCATGTATGGGTGATTGACAGAAATTGAAGAAATGAAAATCAATGAGGCTTTTTTTGAAATTAATTTTTGCTGAAAAAGTTGCGAGGTTAGTGTTATTATCGATTCAGTATTAATTGTAAAGACTTCATTATAATGCTTTTGTTTTATAAATTTAATTGGATACGGATAAATTTTACCTGCACAATGAACAACGCCATCGAGACTTTCTAACTTCGTTAAGAGTTCATTTACTTCTTCGTAAATTAATAAATCACATTTTAAAATTGTAAGATTCTTATTAGCTCTAAATTCATCTAACTTTTCAATATTTCTTCCAATCGCAAATACTTTCGCACCCAAAGATAGACAAGTAGATACTATCTCTTTTCCAATTCCGCCAGTAGCACCTGTGATTAGGATTCGTTTATTTGTTAAATCAATCATATTCAATACATTTTACAGGAATTGGTCCTGTTTTAATTAACACATTCGCCCAAGACAAACCAACACCAAATCCACTCAAAAGTAAATGAAGTTGTTGATTTTTAATTTTTTCCTGAAGAGAAACACAAATAGTTAGAGGAATAGAAGCAGAGCTGGTATTTCCAAAGTGACTAATTGACATTGGAAACTTTTCCTCACTTAATTTCATTTTTTTCCTTACTGAATCGTTAATTAATTTATTTGCTTGATGTAATACAAAAT
>JBIKQS010000382.1:0-3487 GCA_044349575.1 Crocinitomicaceae bacterium | reverse complement strand
CTACTGCCGGGGCAATCACAGTAAGGCATTTTTTTCAAAAATTACCTTATCCTAATCCTAAAACATATGTTGGGACAGGAAAACTGGATGAAATTAAAGTGTTTATTGAAGAAAATGAAATCAATTTAGTAATATTCGATGATGAACTATCTCCATCTCAACTGAGGAATATTGAACGTGAATTGGAATGTAAAATTTTAGACCGAACAATTTTAATTCTTGACATCTTTGCTAGTAGAGCACGTACCTCACATGCGAAAACGCAAGTAGAGTTAGCCCAATTACAATATATGTTACCGAGACTGACGCGCATGTGGACTCACTTAGAGCGACAAAAAGGAGGAATTGGCATGCGTGGTCCAGGTGAAACACAAATAGAAACTGATAGACGAATTATTCAAACTCGCATTGCTCTCTTAAAAGAAAAATTAAGAGAAATCGATAAACAAATGTATGTTCAGCGTAGCAATAGAGGACAATTGGTTCGGGTTGCTCTTGTCGGATATACCAATGTTGGTAAAAGTACGTTGATGAATTTACTCTCGAAATCTGATGTATTTGCAGAAAACAAATTGTTTGCTACACTTGATACAACAGTTCGAAAAGTTGTTATCAATAATCTTCCATTTCTGTTGACTGATACCGTTGGATTTATCCGAAAATTGCCTCATCAACTGATTGAATCATTTAAATCTACGTTAGATGAAGTACGTGAAGCAGATTTATTAGTTCATGTCCTTGATATTTCTCATCCCAATTTCGAAGATCACTATCGCGTTGTTAATGAAACGTTATTGGAAATAGACAAAGAGGAAAAGCCGACTATTTTGGTATTCAATAAAATCGACGCATACCTTTCAGATGATCAAGAGAATAATGAAGACGATGATGAAGTTCAATCGTTGGAAACACTACAACGCACTTGGATGTCAAAACTAAACAATACCAAATGTATTTTCATTTCGGCACACACCAAAGAAAATATTGAAGAATTACGCGAACAACTGTATGTTGAGGCCAAAGAAATTTTTAAGGTAAGATATCCTTATAATAACTTTTTGTATTGATACGATAAACAAAGTCCATCAATTAATTAGTTATACTTCGGTATAAGATCAATCTTGTTAAAACGACCCTATACTTCTGGAGATACCATTAAAGAATTACCTAATCAAATTCACATGCCCCGAAATGATTTGTCTATCATCTAATTGAGGTGTTTTGAAGGAAATCAAATAGGTATAAACACCAGCTTGAACATCAAGACCTTGGTTTCCGTATGTTCCATCCCATCCTTTCATTGGATCTTCAGAGGAGAAAATCAATTCACCCCAACGATTGTAGATACTCATTTCAAAGGTATGTATATCAATGCCTGCAGTAAAAGTAAGGGAAAAAATATTATTAAATTCATCCCCATCCGGAGTAAACGAATTAGGAATGTAATAGATTATAGCATCTTCATAAGGAATACTAATCGAAGTACTGTCTACACAACCAAGGTCAGAATAAGCGGTTAACCAAATTGTTTGTCCACTACTAGTTTGGCTGTATAAATGACTCACATCAGTTGTTGTATAATAGGTGCCATCTCCCATATTCCAACTGTAACTGGTCGCACCAACAGATTGGTTAATTAAATCAACTGCTTGTGAACTTTCAGTAAATGCATTAATATTTGGTGAAAACGATGCACTAGGAATTGACTCTGCACAAATGAAATCATCATAAGTAGCCGTTCCAATACAACCATTGACAGTCATTGAAAGAGTTATATCATGACAACCCTGATAAAGAATGGGATTAATAGTGTCTCCAATAAAATTCGAACTATTATCAATTGTCCATTCAGTTAGTGTTGATAGATTTGCGTCTGATGATGTATTCCAAAGCTGCGTAGAAAGCGGGCTACATCCCTCTAAAATACTTGCATCAAATGATACTATTGGTATTAAATTTACAGTAACAGTGGCTGTTGTAGAATTACTTGAACAACCGTTCAACGTGTAAACTGCAGAATATGCAGAAGTAGCTGCTGGTGTTACATCAATTGACATTGCCGTTTCATTTGTTGGCGTCCATAAAAGAGTTCCCCCTTGTAAATTTGGCGTTGCAGTTAATGTTGCGGTTTCCCCAATACAGATTGCTGAATTGTTTATTGTTAAGGTAGGAACCGGATTAACTGTAACGGTGGCGCTTGCAGGTGTGCTTGAGCATCCATTCACTGTGTATGTCAACGAATAATTTGTTGTTGATGAAGGATTAACAGTAATTGAAGCATTTGTATTATTTGTTGACCACGAATATGTTCCCCCACTTGGTTGTGTTGATGACGGACTCAAAGTAACAGATTCACCTGAACAAATTGTTTCATTAGAAATAGTTACAGTTGGAATAGGATTAACCACGACAAATGCAGTTCCTTGTGCTAAACATCCACTGTAGTTGTATAGAACGGCATATTGTGTTGTTGTTGTAGGAGAAATAGTGAGTGTTGTTCCTGAACTTCCATTTCCCCATAAAAAAGTACCTCCACTTGGATTAGTAACAGGTGTTAATGTCGCTGATTGGCCATTACAAATAGTATCATTTACCATAGAAACCGTTGGCGGATTGTTACTGGTAGAAATTGTAATTGGAGTTGTAATAGTGCAATTGTTATCATCTGTTATTATGACATTATAATTCCCAACAGCAAGATTCGTAAAGGTATATGAACCCCCTGATGAAATAATCTCATCTCCAGGTGGATTTGACAAAACACCTCCGTTCAACTCAAGATTATAGGGAGCAACACCTCCTGAAACAGTTAATCCAGCCGTACCATCTAATGAGGTTGAACACAACGTAGGAGTTGTAAGTTCTTGGGAACTTAATGGTGCAGGTTCAATAATCTGAACAACATTGCTATCTATACAACCGTTTAAATCTGTAACCAACACGGTATAGGTTCCTGAAACCAAACTTGGAATGGTATACGAACCCCCACTGATATTAATTTCTACTCCAGTTGGATTACCAGTCGCTGAACCTGACCAAGAAACATTATATCCAGGTGTACCATTGTTTGCTGTTACTTGAATTGACCCAGTATTTCCGGCACTACAAGCTACATCCGTTGGTTGCGTATTTATTGTTAACGCAACGGGAGGAACAAGGGTTGTTGATGTTGTTATAATACAACCATTGCCATCGGTTAAGGTAATTGTGTACGTGCCTGCACCAACACCCGTAATTATGTAAGAACCACCATCTGTTGTTATTTCAGTTCCAACAGGATTATCGCTGTTCGGTCCAGACCAAGAAACATCGTAGGGTGCTGTTCCTCCAATTGCAATTACATTCATCGAACCGTTGAATACACCGTTACATAGAGGTGGAACTGGCGCCGCGTTTACTTGCAGCAAGATTGGTTCAACAATAATCGTGGTTGTTGTTGCTATACAACCATTACCATCTGTCATTGTAATTGTATAGTTTCCTGCAG
>JBIKQS010000288.1:0-3498 GCA_044349575.1 Crocinitomicaceae bacterium | reverse complement strand
CTAAAATAGCTCATGCAAATCAGGCAGATGTCGATAAGGCAGTTGTAGCAGCTCGAAACGCATACGATTCTGTTTGGTCCAAATTATCGGGTAGTGAACGTGCAAAATACATTTATCGCATTGCGCGAATCATGCAAGAACGAGCAAGGGAACTAGCTGTTATTGAAACACTTGACGGGGGGAAGCCTATTCGAGAATCACGTGATATTGATATTCCCCTGGCATGCAATCATTTCTTTTATTATGCTGGTTGGGCTGATAAATTGGAATATGCATTTCCTACTCGAAAAGTAGAACCACTTGGTGTTGCAGGACAAATCATTCCATGGAATTTTCCCTTACTTATGGCGGCATGGAAAATAGCACCAGCTTTAGCTACAGGAAATACCGTTGTCTTAAAACCTGCTGAAACAACGTCCCTAACTGCGTTAAAACTAGCTGAAATTATTCACGATGCAGGACTGCCACCAGGAGTTGTAAATATCGTAACAGGTTTTGGTGATACCGGAGCTGCTCTTGTCAATCATCCCGACATTAATAAAATCGCATTTACGGGTTCAACTGCCGTTGGAAAAATCATTCAAAAAGCCATCGCTGGAACCTCTAAAAAAGCAACGCTGGAACTTGGAGGGAAATCGGCAAATATCATTTTTGACGATGCCCCAATAGATCAGGCTGTTGAAGGAATTGTAAATGGAATTTTCTTTAACCAAGGTCACGTTTGTTGTGCTGGCTCCCGCTTGTTTGTGCAGGAATCAATCGCTGAAAAAGTTATCCAAAAACTGAAAGACCGAATTCAAACGCTTTACGTGGGTGATCCGCTTGATAAAAACACGGATATTGGTGCAATAAACAGCAAAGAACAATTAGAAACGATTGATAAATACATCAAAATTGGTATCAAAGAAGGGGCAGAAATGTACCAACCTACTTGTTCTTTACCTAAAAAAGGATATTATTGCCCACCAACACTTTTTACAAATGTAGCTCAATCAAATCGTATTGTTCAGGAAGAAATTTTTGGGCCTGTATTAACTATTCAAACGTTTAGAACAGTTGATGAAGTCATTCAAAAGGCAAATAATACTCCGTTTGGTTTGGCTGCGGGCGTTTGGACAGATAAAGGTTCGCGAATATTTAATCTTACAACTAAACTAAGAGCCGGAGTAGTTTGGGCAAATACCTACAATAAGTTTGACCCTTCTTCCCCTTTTGGTGGCTACAAAGAAAGTGGTTTTGGTCGTGAAGGTGGTATTCATGGCTTGAGCGCATACGTAAAATTGAGTTAGGGTAATTTTTGTTTCAAAAAAAATAAAATGGAAAGATTGGAAGTTTTAAAAACCTATAAAATATATATCGGCGGACAATTCCCTCGCACAGAATCAGGGAGGTATTATATCGTTCGTGATAAAAAAGGAAATTCGTTGGCTAATGTATGTTTATCTTCTCGAAAAGATGCGCGTAACGCCGTGCTTGCTGCTAGAAAGGCTTTTGGATCGTGGTCAGAGAAATCCGCATTTAATCGCAGCCAAATTTTGTACCGCATTGCAGAAATGCTTGAAGGCAGAAAGGAGCAATTTATAGGTGAACTCATGAAACAAGGTTCAACCCAAAAAGCTGCTGAAAAAGAAGTCGAATTATCAATTGATCGAATAGTTTATTATGCAGGTTGGGCCGATAAATTCCAACAAATTGCCAGTTCGGTAAATCCGGTTTCGTCTTCGCATTTCAATTTTTCTGTCTTAGAACCTACAGGAGTAGTTGGGGTAATCTGTCCTCAAAACACTTCATTGATTGGTCTTGTTTCTCTGATTATTCCCGTAATTACAGGAGGAAATACCCTTGTTGCTTTGGCTTCTGAATCTTTGCCACTTTGTTCCATTACGTTTGCTGAAGTATTAAATTCATCCGATGTTCCGGGTGGAGTTGTAAATATTCTAACAGGAACACAAAAAGAAGTAGCAACTATTTTTGCCTCACACATGGATGTAAATGCCCTTGTGGGGAACACAAACGACCTCAATTCTATGAGTGAATTAGCCGTAGATAATTTAAAAAGATTGGTTTCCTTTGATGCTGACTGGATGAAAACTGAATCTCAAGGATTAAATTATGTAACTGACATTCAAGAGGTTAAAACTACGTGGCATCCAATTGAAAATATTGGCGGAGCAACAAGTTCGTACTAAGGCCTTACTTTTCTGATTTTTTAAGCAATTTAGTATCCAGATAAACATCTTTGTTTATACCATTCACACGGCCCAGATAATAACTCGTCATTGCCGGTGTTTCTCCAATTTTATTGAGCTCCTGACTAGGAATAATTCCTGAATCTGGCAAAGGACTTGCCACTAAAAATAATGCTTTTGACCCTTTTTGCTCGATTATATTTTGAACTCTATTGTCGTATTCACGAGCAAAATGCCTTGTCGTGTTTACTTGCTTGAACGTGAAAATTCCCACGAGTAAAACTGATACCATAGACACAGGTAAAATGATTGAAACATTTACTTGATACTTCAAACCAAGGAAAAAAGTCCAACAGAAAATCAGTATAATCAACACAAGAAAAAAGGGTAAGGAAGCACGAGCAGGACCAAAATTTCCATATACGTAAAACATAGGAAGGAAAGTTGTAATAAAGCTCACTAGCAACAGCAACAAACTTAAAACGCACATTTTTCTAGTGCTCCATGAAGGAGTTTTTAAGATGTCCTTAAGCCTAAAGGCTGAATAAAAAACCAAGACTAAAATTAGAAATAACATCAACATTCGACTGTAATTAAACGCCAAATTATAATCAGAATAGAGTGTTTTAAAAATCCCGTTTTCAACTGAATAATACGCTTCATTTTTAATTCTCTTGCCCAATCCTGAATGAATCCAAGAAAGGAATGGAAGCATAAGCAAGGTGATTTTAGATAAGACCAAACGCCAATCAATTTTTTTAAAGGTTAACCAGATGAAAACATTCACAACGAAAATCAATGAAAATAGGGTTAAAACTAAATTTTCAACCATCCCTCCGATGAGAAAAAATAGAATCCCTGCAGTGAAATAAGATCTTTTCGTTTTATGACGTATCAATTCTGAAATTGCCAAGAAAATAAGTGGAATAGGCAGTAAATAAATGGTCGTTGCAATGGTCCAAAACCAAACTTCTTGTGCATTTATGGTTGAAAAATAGAAGGAGGCAATAAAAAGAGATGATAAATTAAAAACTTGAATAAAGCTTGGGTTTGGCAGATAAAAAAGATGAATTAAAAGCGTTTTTATCAATCGGTAAGTAGAAAAACACAAAAAACTAAATAAGAGTAGGTAATAGAAAAAAAATGCGAACGGAAAATCTTGAAAGTCATTTACCGCCAAACAAATCGTATTAAAAACCAAAAATCCGGTGAACCGAATATTCGTTCCCATTTCCCAAATAGCGTTGAACCATCCTTTGTCTAAATATTCAGCGTAAAAATAGAGATCGTCTGAACAGGGACGAACAGA
>JBIKQS010000287.1:0-3514 GCA_044349575.1 Crocinitomicaceae bacterium | reverse complement strand
TTAATTTATTTATGCTTGAGCAAGCTTGATTAAATTAAGTGCTGAACCCGCTTTGAACCATTCAATTTGTTGGTCATTATACGTATGGTTTAATTCAATACGATCTTTTGATCCGTTCTCGTGACAAATTTCTAGTGTCAAAGTTTTTCCAGGAGCGAAATCAACTAAATCAATGAAATTGAATGTATCGTTTTCTTGAATTTTATCATAATCTGCTTCAGTCTTAAATGTTAAACCAAGCATTCCTTGTTTTTTCAAGTTAGTTTCATGAATTCTAGCAAAAGATTTAACGATAACTGCTCTAACACCTAAATGACGCGGTTGCATAGCTGCGTGTTCTCTTGAAGAACCTTCACCATAATTGTGATCGCCAATTACGATTGTTGGAATTCCAGCTGCTTTATAAGCTCTCTGAACTGCTGGAACTTCTCCATATTCACCTGTCAATTGGTTTTTAACGTTGTTTGCTTTTCCGTTGTACGCATTTTCAGCTCCAATCAATAAGTTATTTGAAATATTATCTAAGTGACCTCTGTATTTCAACCATGGGCCTGCCATAGAAATGTGATCAGTAGTACATTTTCCTTTTACTTTAATTAATAGTCGTGCGTTTTCGATGTTATTTCCGTCCCACAATGGGAAATTATCTAGAAGTTGTAGTCGAGAAGAATTTGGATCTACTGCAACTTGAACATGACTTCCATCTTCAGCAGGAGCTTGGTATCCATTGTCTTCAACTGCAAAACCTTTGGTTGGTAATTCATCACCAACTGGTGCATTCAATTTAATTTGTTCACCTTTTGAATTAGTCAAGGTATCCGTAATTGGATTGAACCCTAAATCACCTGAAATTGCTAATGCAGCTACCATTTCTGGTGAAGTTACAAAAGCATGCGTATTTGGATTACCGTCGGCTCTTTTCGAAAAGTTTCTATTGAATGAGTGAACGATCGTATTTTTTTCTTGCTTCTCAGCACCTTCGCGATCCCATTGACCAATACAAGGTCCACATGCGTTCGTGAAAATTTTAGTACCCATTTTTTCAAAGTCAGCTAAAATTCCGTCTCTATCTGCTGTGTATCGTACTTGTTCAGAACCCGGATTAATTCCAAATTCTGCTTTAGGTTCAATTCCTTGTTCAACCGCTTGTTTAACAATTGAAGCAGCACGTGCCAAATCCTCGTAAGATGAATTTGTACAAGAGCCGATTAATCCCCATTCAACCTTTGTTGGCCATCCATTAGCTTCTGCTTCAGCACGCATTTTAGAAACAGGCGTACCTCTGTCCGGAGTGAATGGTCCATTAACATGAGGCTCAAGTTCACTAAGATTGATTTCAATTAATTCATCAAAATAGGTTTGAGGATCTGCATAAACTTCAGCATCGCCTGTTAAATGTTCGGCAATGGCGTCTGCTGCTTTAACTACTTCCTCTCTTCCTGTTGCCTTTAGGTATCTTCTCATGGATTCATCATAACCAAATGTAGAAGTGGTTGCGCCAATTTCTGCTCCCATGTTACAAATGGTTCCTTTTCCGGTACAAGACAAGGAGATTGCTCCCTCGCCAAAATATTCAACAATCGCACCTGTTCCACCTTTAACTGTTAGAATATCAGCTACTTTTAATATAACGTCTTTGGCTGAAGTCCAACCATTTAGTTTACCAGTTAGCTTTACACCAATTAATTTAGGAAACTTTAATTCCCAAGCCATTCCAGCCATTACATCAACGGCATCAGCTCCACCAACTCCAATAGCGACCATTCCAAGCCCACCCGCATTTACTGTATGTGAATCTGTTCCGATCATCATTCCTCCTGGAAAAGCGTAATTCTCCAACACCACTTGGTGAATGATTCCAGCGCCTGGTTTCCAGAAGCCAATTCCATATTTGTTTGAAATGGAGGAAAGGAAATTAAAAACTTCGTTATTTTGATTCAACGATTCTTGAAGGTCTTTGCTTGCACCAACTTTTGCTTGAATTAAGTGATCAGCGTGCACGGTAGAAGGTACAGCCACTTTTTTCTTTCCAGCTTGCATAAATTGAAGTAAGGCCATTTGTGCGGTGGCATCTTGCATTGCAACACGATCCGGAGCAAAATCAACGTATGACTTGCCTCTTTCACATGCTGAGGTTGCATTTCCATCCCACAAATGGGCGTACAATATTTTTTCAGAAAGTGTAAGTGGTTTTCCAACAACTTTTCTAGCTGCAGCAATGCGTTCAGGGTATTTTGCATAGACCGCTTTAATCATATCCAAATCAAAAACCATAGTTAAAACTTTAGAGTGTTATTTATTCGTTGGCAAATTTACAAAAAAGCTTTTTTAAATCCTTCAATTTATTAGTCCATCAGCAGAATTGACAATATTTATTTTCACTGCTATGCTCAATGAGTTGATCTTCATCGTATAATTCAGTCATTAAATGTTGGATCAACTCAGGAAGTAGATGTATTATTTCCTTGAGAGACAGGGAATCGGATTTTAAATTAAACAATCCGTCCTGAATATTTACAAGGGAATAAATTGCCGTATTGTGGGGGATAAATCCAAATTTCTTTTCAAAAAGTAAACCATAAAAAGCCAATTGAAGCGCGTGGGTGGTGCCTAAAAACGATTTTTTTACATCACCTTTTTTATCCATTTTAAAAACAACCTGTTCCTCTTTTACATAACCAGATTTATAGTCAATTACACGCATTTTATCATTTTCACCATCTATGCGATCGATAAATCCTTGCAGTAAAATTTTACGTTTTTCATTGCCTATTTCGATTTCAACTTCGGCAGTCATATAGCTTTCAAGTTGATAAATAAATCGTTCAACCCCTTGTACAATTTCTTGTTTTTCTTTTTCCAAAATCTTTTTGGTCAATTCAAGTGACATCTTGTAGCTCAACAAATTTTTTCCGGTTTCAAATGCCTTTTTATTGTTGCCAAAATGCTTCATAAATTGATCGAACATTAACGGTTCGTAATCATCTAACATTTTGTTCAAATCTTCAACTTTCAAAATTTTCTTGTCCTTTCGAAGTGGCTGCCCGTGTTTATCAAATAAGGCATACGGCGTAAACAATTGTTCAAGAACTGAGTGAATAAAGGTTCCAAAAGTATTTGATTCAATTTCCTCTTCCAGACTTTCTTCTTCGCCGAATTCCAGCAAATAACGATAGTAAAAATCTTTTGGACATTTCATGTATTTATTTAATGCTGAAGCAGATAGCGGTTTTTGTAAAAACTCGTCCAGACGATTGAAAAAATGCTCATCTTTTACTATTGCATCACTAATTTCAACGTTTTCATCCTCAGGAATATGATAATTCTTTTTTGTGATTGAAATGTTTTTGTTGTGGCGTTGCAATTCCATCTCCAATTGAATAAGGTACCTACTTGGTTCAGCGCCTCCAATGGATTCACCGGTGGATGAATACGTTATAAACAGTTGATTGGATTGATGCAAAAGTCGGTAAAAATGATGCGCAAATAGGCCTTGTTTATCGCGAGGTAGTGG
>JBIKQS010000286.1:0-3516 GCA_044349575.1 Crocinitomicaceae bacterium | reverse complement strand
GTCTCACATTCCTTTGCTGAGTATTGGTTTGAATTGTGCCCTTGGAGCGAATTTAATGCGTCCGTATTTGCAAATCTTAAACGATAAATCTCCTTTTGCAGTCAGTGCACATCCAAATGCAGGATTACCCAATGAATTTGGTAAATACGATGAATCTCCGGAATTGATGGCCCAACAAATCAAGGAGTTTTTGGACGAAGGATTGGTAAATATTATTGGTGGTTGTTGCGGCACGACACCTGAACATATTAAAGCTATAGCAGATTTGGTTGTCAATTATAAGCCTCGAGCTATTCTTAATTGATTAAACTTACTGGCATAAATCCCTTTTCATACGTAGTTCTACTTAGTTGATTAAGGTAACTACGTAGACACTATTAGGTAAGTATAAGTAATTTACTTTCGATTTATTTAAAAAGATTGCGCATAGATCAGAAATCAAACAACTTTGTCTCACAAACAAATTGAAAAACAAAATTTCTAAAATATGAAAGCACTAAATAACATCTCTCGAAAACTTACAGCAGTAGTTGTAATGATTGTAGTAGTTTCTTTTTCTTCATTTGCTCACAACGAAGATCCAAAAGAAACGAAAAAGGTAAGTGTTGTTGTTAATGAATTTAAACCAGGTTTCGCTACACTTTCTTGGTCAGATTTTACGATCACAGCAATTCAAATAAATACAGCGAATGGAATGTTTATGCCAGCAATTCCTGTTATGGATGCAACCTCATTTCACTTAAATGATTTGATGAATGGATCTTATGAAATTAACTTCTTAGCTGGAGATAAAGTTGTAGCTTCTGAAAAGATTACAGTTTCAAAATAAAAAATATTTAAGATTTAGTTTAGTTGAGTTATCCAAGCGAAAGTCCTGTTACAAACGAGTAACGGGACTTTTATTTTTTCTCAAAAAACTGCCAGAGCGAATTACCCGGCACCGGAGCCACAATTTCAATCATTTCTTTTGATGTTGGGTGCAAAAAACTAATTTTTCGTGCATGTAGGCAAATGGAACCGTCTTCGTTAGAGCGTTTTGCGCCATATTTTAGATCTCCTTTTATATGGCAATCGATTGAGGCAAGTTGAACCCGAATTTGATGATGTCGACCTGTTTCTAGTTCTATTTCAAGCAAATGAAATTTATCGGAAGACCGTAAGTACTTATAATTTAAAATGGCAAGTTTCGCTCCCGGTGTTTGCTCGTTTGAGATGTACGATTTATTTTGATTTTCGTTTTTTCGCAAGTAATGAACTAGTTTTCCGGCCAAAGTTTCCGGTTTTTTGTCAACAAGCGCCCAATATACTTTATTCGTTTCTTTTTCGCGAAATTGCTTGTTTAATCTTTCCAATGCCTTGCTCGTTCGTGCGAAAATTACTGCTCCACTTGTAGGTCTATCCAAACGATGAACAACGCCACAAAATACGTTGCCCGGTTTGTTGTATTTTTCTTTGAGGTATTCCTTAATTTTATCAGGTAAGGTGACGTCACCGGTTTTGTCTCCTTGAACGATATCTGATGATTTTTTATTGACAACAATAACGTGGTTGTCTTCGTGTAAAATTTCTAGACTCATCTATTTCTCTTCTTCGGATTCTCCTTCAAATAAGCTCGGTTGATCGTCATCTGATTTTGTAACATCCCATTCCATGGTTGGCGAATTTCCATCCTCTGCAGAATCCTCCAATTGAAGGTCAAGATCTTCATTTTCCTCCTGTTGTTCTTCTGGCCATGGTTCTTTTCCTTCAATAGGATGGGTTAGAACGATTTCTTTCACTTTTAATTTCGTGAGTTGATTGCCTTGTGCTTTTAGTCCTTTTACATCAATAAAATCGGTTAGAGGAACAATATTATCTGGCAGGTTCTTGGTTTCTTTCAATAGTTTATTGAAAACAATTTTCACTTCCGGCTGGTATGCCGTGGTAACAACATCCATGTAGGAACCTTCACCTTCACTAATAAAGGATACACGCTTATCTGTGGTTACCTCACACAAGAATTTCTTTACAAAATGCAATTCCTTTTCGGCATCGTAATATACAGTGGTTATTGGTCTTCTTGGTTGCCATTTTTCAATATGAACCATGTCTTCATCGAAGTGGGTCGATAAATCAAAATTACTCAAGCGATATTCTCCGTTCTTGTACAGCGTCAGAATTTTATCGTCTCCTTTAAAATCACCCAGGAATTTCCCGCGTTCGTCATCATTTAATCTTCCAACAACGGTGTCGTACCAAATTTTTCGAGCCGCTAAGGTTGATCCTCCAACTTCTTTTTGAATGATTTTTTGGATAATTTCTTTTGTTACTCTATTCCCGGCTGAATTTCTTCCTTTGATCAATAAAGCTCCCAAATCAATGTCGTATCGCAATCTTTTGAGATGAGGTCTAGGTCGCAATAGTACAGTTACAACTTCTCTTTCACCATTGGGATGAACGGAGAAATAAAGCATTTTAGATCCTTTTGTTCCTCTCGTTAAATCGTATTCCGTATCGCGGGTAATTGAATTCACGTAAAAACGCTTCATCATAGTTGGTCCGCCAATCCCATCTTGGTAAAACAAATGATAAATGGTTCGTGTATCGCCTTTTTTCCATACAGCTACATGAATAATTCCTTTTCCAACAAATTTCTTGTCTGAAATTTTTGTAACCATCATTTTACCAGAGGCGAAGAATACAATAATGTCGTCAATATCAGAACAATCAGAAATAGCATCCGTTTTCTTCAATCCATAACCAATAAAGCCTTCCTCATAATCAACATAGAGTTTTTTATTGGCAATGATTACTTTGGATGCGCTAATCGTATCAAAAATTTTAATTTCTGTCTTGCGTTCTCTACCTACTCCAAAACGTTTTTTCAAATCTTTAAAATAATCGATAGCGTATTCTACTAAATTATCAAGATGATTTTTTACTTGTTCAATTTCCTCCTCAATTTTCAGCAATAACTCATCTGCTTTGCTTCCGTCAAAGCGAGTAATTCGAATCATCGGGATTTGTGTCAACTTATGTAAATCCTCATCGGTAATTTCTCGTATGAGTTGTTTTTTAAACGGTTCAAAACGCTTGTACAAATATTCGTAGAGCGATTCTTTATCTGCATAATGCTTGAAGTCAATATACATCTCGTTATTGATAAACAATTTCTCCAAGGTTGAGAAATGCCATTGTCGTTCCAATTCATCGAGACGAATTTCCAATTCTAGTTTAAGCAAGCGAACCGTATTGTCCGTATTGAATTTTAAAATTTCAGTAACACCTAGAAATTGTGGTTTGTCGCCAACAATTATCGTTGAATTGGGAGAAATTGAAACTTCACAATCCGTAAAGGCATATAGCGCATCGATAGATTTATCTGGAGAAACTCCTGGCGCCAAATGTATAATGATTTCAGCATCAGCCGAAGTATTGTCTTCAATTTTTCGCAGTTTAATTTGACCTTTATCATTTGCCTTGATGATAGATTCAATCAACGAACTTGTGGTTGTTCCAAACGGTATTTCATGAATA
>JBIKQS010000041.1:0-11518 GCA_044349575.1 Crocinitomicaceae bacterium | reverse complement strand
AAACCGGCAAATGGGAATGGTATGGAGAGTCCGGTAAAATAGATTCAGAAGGCACATTTAAAAATGATCTTCAAGATGGTGATTGGAAATATTATTTCACCAACGGAGAACTCTCTTACAATGCAAAATTCAAAAACGGAAAAAGAGAAGGTGAATGGGAATACTTCTATTCCAAACAAAAGCCCTATAAACGCGGAAACTTCAAAGACGATAAAAAAGAAGGTCTTTGGAGAACCTGGAATGAATCGGGTACATTAATCATGGAAGGCCAATTTAAAGAGGATAAAGAAGACGGAGAGTGGAAAAATTATTGGGAAAACGGGAAAATTAAAAACATCGCATTTTTTGAAGATGGGAAATTAAATGGCGAATGGCAATCTTTTTCACCTTACGGAAAAACAAAAGTTATTGGTTTTTACAAAAACGACCTTCAAACCGGAAAATGGATGGAATGGTATGAAAACGGACGAGTTAAAGAAATCATAAATTATAAGGTAATCCGAAAAAAGTCTAAGGCAAATGATGTTGTATTGAAAGGGAGAACGCATAAACTATCTGTAAAAAATGGTCTTTATGTTACTTTTTCAAGTAAAGATTTTCAAGCAACTGAAGAGGGCAAGTATAAAAATGGGGAAAAACACGGTGATTGGTTTGCTTACCATCCTGGTGGACGATTAATTGCCGTTTCTAATCAATACAAAAAGGGGAAATTACACGGGATTACTAAACAATTTGATAGACGGGGGAAAATTATTCAAAGCTCTTCTTATAAAAACGGGCTGCTGGATGGACCCATGAGGTTTTACAACGAACGTGGTAAGATGACAAAAGAATTATTCTTTAAAAATGGACAACGATCAAGTAATACAATCCAGTTCCAGCCCTAAAATTCTGTATTTATTACGGCATTCTGATGCAGAGAATAGCTTTATCAAGCACAGTGATTTCACGCGAAAATTAAGCCAATATGGAAGGGAAAAAGCACGTGCTTTTTCATCTAACTTTGCTTCAGAAATCAATGTTGACTTAATTTTTTGCAGCAATGCTATTCGAACAAAAGAAACGTTACGACTGCTCGAATTGCAGGAAATAGATTCAAAATTCAGCGATACACTCTATTTAGCACAGAAAGAAGTACTGATTACAGAAATTCAAAATGTATCCAAAAAGATAAATAAATTACTCGTAGTGGGGCACAACAATGGATTAAGCGATTTTATACACTACCTTACAGGGACAAATCTGCTTTTAGCCACTTGTCAAATGGTTGAAATTCAAATAGAAACAGATGACTGGGCTCTTATCGGTCGGGATACAGGGAGCTTACTGCGAAATTTCTTTTAAATTTGCCAAAACCAATAAAACTCCCATTTACTTGCGTAGAATTAACAAACTAATTTTTGCCTTTGTTTTTCTTTACGGAAACAACTTCTTTTCACAAGAGTCCAAATCATTATTTACTCCATCAAAAAATATTGTTAAGGTTGGAATTAATGAAATTTTCTATGGTGATGTAGGTTTTTATTACGAACGTGTATTTTCAAAAAAAGTAGCAATTGAAATTGGCTCTGGATTAGTATTTCGGAATTTTTTCAAGAATTTTTTTCAAGAAGTACCTCAATCAGATAAAATGTTAATAGGCACAAGTTTCAACCTTAAATGCAAGTATTATCCATACATACCCGGTGAGTCGCTCTATTTTAGCTCAGATTTCAAATTTAGAAGATACAGAACGCAATATTCTACAACCTCTATTTCCGGAAATAACACATTGACATTAAATGAGTTTGAACAGAGAAGTATTTTTCGATTTGGGCTGGGATTTATTCAATGTGTTGACCAACATTTCACCATTGATTATTATACAAGTATAGGGCTAAACGGCGTTTTAAATCAAAATATTGTTCCTCAATATGATCAAACCACAAATGATTTTACCTACTTGAAAGACCAATTTAAAGATGTCTTATTACATTTTACTGCTGGTGTGAAATTTGGGTATCGGTTTTAATTAAGAAACCGGAAGAGATATTCGAAAGGTTGTTCCCAATCCCAGTTCAGAATGTAAAACAACAATTTTTCCTTGATGGTAATTCTTTATTATTCGTTGTGCCAAAGTTAATCCCAAGCCCCAGCCTCGAGTTTTAGTTGAAAACCCTGGTTTGAAAATTTTATTGAATTGATTTTTGGACATCCCTTTTCCTGTATCAGATATATCTATGTGAATCCATTTATTAATGCGTTCCACCCTTACTTCTAACCTTCCTTTTCCCTCCATGGCGTCCACTCCGTTTTTACAAATATTTTCTATCACCCACTCTACCAAAGATGAATTATGCTTTAAATATATGGGTTCTTCATTCAAAATTTTATACTCAATGCTCACCTTATCTGATATCCTACTTCTCAAATAATCCAAAATATTTCCTATCGTAACAACGAGGTCTTTGTTCTCCATTTTTGCACCAGAGCCAATTTTTGAGAAACGATCAGTAATGGTTTCTAGCCTATCAACATCTTTTTGCATTTCAGTAATTACCATCGGATCAATGTTTTGTGATTCCAAGTATTGAACCCACGCCATTAATGATGACAAAGGAGTACCCAATTGATGGGCTGTTTCTTTGGCCATACCCGCCCAAACCTGATTTTGCTCTGCCTTTCGAAAAGTTGAAAAAACCAAATAGGCCGCAAAGACAAATATTCCGATGATGAAAAATTGAATGTATGGATACCACTGTATTTTTTTCAATTCAGCACTTTCATCGTAATAAATTAAATTTCTGGTTCCATCTTTAAAATCCAAAATTATTGGGGGGTTTTTTAGCTTAAATGTTTCAATAAAAGCAAGTCTTTTTTCCTTTTCCAGTTTGGCCAACTTAAGATTGTCTCCCACCACCTTGCCGCTTTTGGAGTCAATAACAAGTACCGGGATTTGATCCTGATTTTCAATTAATTCCTTATTAAAGGACTGAATAATTGAATCGCGTTCATGCTCAAGTTTGATTAGTTCTTTTGAGTCGTTGTACGTGCATGTCATAGTTAATCCCTCGAAAACTTCAGCCTTAAAAAAGCGCCCTTGTTTTAGCCAATTAAGGGCTATTTTCTGTAAGGTGTCTTCTAGAATTTTCGTTTTTTCAATTGGCGATTGTGTTGGAAATAGGCGGTTAATATCTGCTGTATCAATTGGCGGATTTTTCCAGTTTGAAACCTTGTTTTTATCATCCAATACGATTACTGGAATATCTTTGTTTTGATTAATGATTGAGTATGCTAGCTGTATACTCGGATCTCCTTCCATTGGAGATAGAAAGAGTGATTTTGTAGCCTCAACCCATGTGTTTACTTCTTGTTTTTCACGATCTCTAAGCTTAGTAAATGTGTTATCAGTAAGTTGAATGAGTTCTAATTTCTTTTTTATCGCTTCTGCCCATTCTTTGGCTCTTTCACGTTCGCGATTGCTTAAATCTGACACTAAAATATTTGAAACATACAATGAAACAACAAATAGAATTAATGCCCCTATAAAAAGCATTATTTTCCATCTTTGTTTATTTGAATATAGTCCCATAGTTTAAAAACGAAAAAGTAAACCATTCATTTTACCCTCTACTTTTTCATTACCAAATTACATGAATTATTTGAAAAACGTTATTAGCTTTTTGAAATTGCATCTTCCAATTCATGATTTTGAAGAAACAAGACTATGGATTTGCAACAATCTTCTAAATGTTTAGGAAGTATTTTCTCATCATACGGATGGCTTCCACCGAATGTATGAGTTGCGTTTTGAATTACAAACAATTCATTTCCTGACCAAAGGGCAAGATCATATCCCTCCGAAATTGAAACAGATTCATCCTTATCTCCATGAATGAGTAATAAGGGTTTTTTTATTCTTTCGCAAGCAGTTTGAATTGTCAACTCTTTCGTATTGTTTTGAAAGTCAATATATTGAGAGAAGTTATGCGGCAAATCCTGGTTCGTTCTACCATTTCTCACGAATCTCACACCCAATTTTTGCCATTCTTCCATCGTTGCATCCGGAAATGTAAAGCGCTTAGCTATTGATGAAATCGCTGCAAGTGTAGTAACGGTGCTTATTCGATGGTCATCTGAACAAAGCAAGGCTATACCTCCTCCGCGAGAATGACCAACCAGATGTAATGAACACTTTGAAAGATCCACCCTACGTTCCAACCAATCCAAAACATGAAGTAGGTCCTTTTTTTCATAGCTGTAGCAATTATCTCCGAATGCTTCTAAATCAACAAAATCCAACGGATGTTCGGGAGCAGTTCCATTATGTGTCATATTGAATTTGCAAAAACCATATCCTCTTTCAACGAAATATGTTTGCATAAGATTCCACGGACCCCAATCCTTAAAACCCATATAACCATGAACAAAAACGATTAAGTTTCCTTTGAAATTTTGTGGAATTTCCAAATCAATAAGCGAAGTCCGACCGGCAGAACCAATATAGTTTTCGTTACTGATTTTCATTCCCTTATTTTACAGGGGTCATCTTTAACGTTTCCAAATAGAACTTCCAAAATTTTTGAACCGATGAAATCTGAACTTTTTCATCCGGCGAATGAGCCGCTCTGATATTTGGTCCAAAGGAAATCATATCTACTCCAGGAAGATGTTTGCCTAAAATCCCACATTCTAAGCCGGCATGACAAGCTTTCACCTTAGGCGTTTCATGATACATTTCAAGATATAAATCTTCCATAATTTTCAATATAGCTGAATTAGGATCAGGTTTCCAACCTGGATATTCGCCACCTTGAACAACCTCGCACCCTGCATTTTCAAAAGAACATCGCACGGCCATTGCAATTTCAGCTTTTGTGCTTTCAACGCTACTCCTCTGAAGTGATTGTGACGTAAAAACTCCATTAGAGATTACGATGCGTGCTAAACTAGACGACGCTTCAACCAATCCATCAATATCCGGGCTCATCCTGAAAACTCCATTTGGCACAGAACATAAAACGGATATGATTTTTTGAAAATCTTTCCCTGAAACAGCTTGCGAATCAGATTGAATTTCTTGCGTTTGAATAGCAATTGCAGGCTCAATGGACTTATATTCATCGTGAAACATAGCAATAAGACTCCCAATTTCAGAGGTAAATTGGTTCATGTCTTCTTGCGCTACTGAAACTACTGCTGTTGCCTCTCTTGGAATGGCATTTCGCAAGCTACCTCCATCAAAGGAAATCAGTTGAATATCCATTTTACGAGAAAGAGTCCAAAGAATTCTTGCCATCCATTTATTGGCGTTTCCTCGTCCTTTATCGATATCCATGCCTGAGTGTCCTCCTAGTAACCCTCGAATCGAAATTTCTAGCGTTTTATGCTTTGGATTTACCTCCGTTTCCTGGTAGGTATATGTGGTATTTGTATCAATTCCACCCGCACATCCTATGGATAATTCATCATCATCCTCGGTGTCTAAATTCAATAATATTTGGCCGGTGAACAAACTTCCATCCATTTGCATAGCGCCTGTCATTCCAGTTTCCTCATCAATTGTAAAAAAGGCTTCAATAGCCGGATGTTGTATGTCTTTAGCTTCTAAAACAGCCATAATTGCCGCAACCCCTATGCCGTTGTCTGCTCCAAGCGTTGTTTCATTTGCTCTCACCCAATCGCCCTCAATAATCATTTCAATTCCTTGCGTTTCAAAATCAAACTCGCGATCGGAATTTTTTTGATGAACCATATCCAAATGTGATTGCAGAATAACCGTTTTTCTATTTTCCATTCCTGAACTGGCAGGCTTTTTAATGATAACATTGCCAATTTTATCAACCAAGGTTTCAAGCCCTAATGATTGCCCAAAATCAACCATAAATTGACGAATTCGTTCTTCTTTTTTAGAAGGTCGGGGCACAGCATTTAACTTTTCAAATTGTGACCAAAGTGCAACGGGTTCAAGTAAGGAAATTTTCATACAATAGATTTGAGGATAAATTTCCGAAATATTTATCAAAATACATCCGAAAACTTTTATTTTACCCAAAAAGTAAAGCAGATTTTAGTATATTAGGGGTTATGAAAATAAGATTGTCTGTCTTAACGGCATTGTTTTTCTTCCTAGTTCAACTTGTTTTTTGTCAGAGTATCAATCAAAAAGATGGAAATGGCAAAAAAACGGGTAAATGGATCATTTATCAAAAAGGAACAAAAAAAGTTTTTGAAGAAGGGAATTTTGTAAATGGTAGAAAAGAAGGTGTTTGGAAAAGGTATTTTTCCGACGGAATCACGGTAATGATTGAGGCAAATTATATAAACAACAGGCCATCAGGTAGCTACTCCAAATTTTATCAAAACGGCAGACAAAAAGAAAAGGGTTCGCTTGTTTTGAACAAATACAAAGATTCATTAATTAAGTACTATCCAAACGGTAAAATTGAGTATGCCGGTAATTTTAACTCAAGTGGAGCTGAAGAGGGTACCATAAAGTATTTCTACGAAAATGGAACTGTTGAATATGAATATCAAGCTAGTAATGGCTCTCCTTCGGGAAAAGCGGTTCGCTATTTTGAGGATGGAACAATTAAAGAAGAAATAAATTACAGTATTGATGGTACGGTATCAACTGTAAAAAAATCTGAAAAAACACCGATCAAGGAAGTAAAGAAAACCACACCTGTTGTAGGAGTAAAAGCTCCTGTTTTAGGAATCCCCCGTACAAGAGGAAAAGAGTTTATGCCCAATGGATATAATAAATGCTACACTATCAATGATGAAATTTGGCAGGATGGAACTTTCAAAAACGGTGAATTGTGGGATGGAAAAGTTTATGAATACGATAAAGATGGAATTTTAATACGGGTAAAGATTTTCAAGCAAGGAATTTATCACTCCAACGGACAGTTGTAATTACTTTTTTCGATAGACAAGCGAAGCATAAGCCAATAATCCCGGTAAACCAAGAACAAAAATGAAGGCCAAAATATATCCTTTGGTCGTAAGGTAGAAGTTTGATACCTGCATTGCCTCAAGATCCTTTGTATCGTAACCCATTCCGATAAAATAAGATAAACTTAACGGTGCTTCCAACGCGTTTTTTCCTTGATTAATTTCAATGATTCCGGGAAATAAATTTATTGGAAATAAAAACAGGGGTATGGCTGTACAAGCAAATGTCAATAAAAAAATCTGAAGGGGGCTTAGTTTGGCTAGAAATTTCATTAATAAATTAATACGTAATTTTAATTTCCAAAGATATTGAGAATTGCCTTATGAAGTTAACCTTAGCCTATTTATGTAACACAACAAGTTGGGGCGGGCTTGAAATGAACCAAATTCGAAATGCAACATGGATGAAAGAACGGGGCCACGACGTTCATGTTTTTGTAGTATTAAATTCGCCTGCACATCTCGAAGCATTAGATCGGAAGTTAACAATTCATATAATTGCTAAACATAAAAGACACTATGATTTTTATAGGGCGTACCAATTATATAAAAAATTGACAGAAAGTAGCGTCGAATGTCTGATTGTTAGAAGTACTTTTGATATGAGTATTTCTGCATCCATTTCATTCTACTCAAAAGGAAAAATTAAAACCGTTTTCTGCATGGAAATGCAATTGTCGTTTCCCAAAAAACAATTTTTTAGAACATGGCGTTACAATTACCTCGACGCTTGGTGCTGTCCATTGAATTATTTAAAGGAACAAGTTCTCACTCAAACGAACATGAAAAAAGAGCGCGTATTTTTAGTCCCTTCTGGTATTGACCTTTCAAAAATCGTTGATTTTCCGATGGAAAAAGCGAGAGAGCAACTGAATCTTCCACAAAACGCAAGTGTTTTTGGTATTCTTGGTCGAATTGACCCTAAAAAAGGTCAAAAAATGGTAATTGAAATTTGGGAAAAGGTATCGGATTCCATTTTAGTTATCCAAGGAGATTTTGATACAACCGAACACAAACAATATTTAAAAGACATATACGATTTGGTTGAGCAAAAAAAATTAAATAATCGTATTGTGTTTTTGCCTTTTTCGACCAAAACAGACGTTTTTTTTAATGCAATTGACGCACTTATTGTTCCTTCAGAAAACGAAACTGTGGGAATGGTAACGCTTGAGGCACTTGCTCACTACAAACCTGTAATTGGCAGTCATACAGGGGGAACGAAAGAAATAGTGTTTGGTACTCGATTGGGGTTGCTTTTCGAAGCAAATTCGAAGGAAGATTTATTGAATAAAATCCAACTTTTCAAGGAGGCAAAAGAGAATTTTAGAACGGAAGATTTTAAATCTGAAATTCAGAAATACGACAAAAATACCGTATGTGAAAAAATGGAAGAAATCATTCTTGCAATCTGATTTAACTTACTTAACACTGATTTTTTCTGCCAATTGCAAACCAATAACAACGGAATAAATACCACTTTCAATGCCATTCATGAGCACCTCTGTTTTAAGTGCGTTTATTTCACCCATTTTAACCACCTTGCCTAATTCATCAATAATTCTAAAGCTTTCGCCGATCAGTGTAGGGGTAACAGAAATTGTAAACTTATCATTCACAGGATTTGGATAAAAAAACACCTGATTTTCTTCCATTTCTTGATTAACCCCAAGCCCTTGACAATTCGGTTCAGCACCAACCGACTCCTGAAAAACCCCATTCGCTACACTCCAATTGTACCAAGTGCCTGAAGAATTTGTCTCCCACATAGTGAGGTCAAAAATATTTGAACCGGTAGCATCACCCTTAATTTGACAGGCTTTTATTGCTTGCCCATTTAAATTCCAAGTTAACGCATTTCCAGGTGTGCAAACTTCAGGTGTTGGATTAGGTGATTCGCAATTAAATTGAACGAAATAGGCGTTGTCATCATAACTTGGATAACCACCAAAAACACGTGCTTGTCCGGCAGTATCAACACAAACAGCTGTGTACTCATCACACGCAATGGCATATCCCGAAACGCCAAAATCGGTATAAATTCTCGCTAAAAATGAAACTAATCGACCTTTTCGGTCCGGGTTGTCAAAATGAGTATCCGTAATTACGTTTTGTAAAATTTCATTTTGAATAAATGCTGTTGAATCCACGGTAACAGTATTCGCATAGGGATTTAAAGTTGCTGTATTGGATGTTACTGTTCCATTTTCAGCTGAAAAATAATACTTGCCTTGAATAGCCATTCCTGCACTTGTTCCACCAATGACAATGTTTCGTTCTTGAATTGCGAGATTGATAGCTTGGCTTACTGGACTATTTCTCCAATAATTTATGTAAGTCCATTGATTACCCCCCGCAAACCAGATAGCTTCGGCTTGATTAATTTTATTTATTACGTATGCATCAGAACTGGCATTTGTACTATTGCAAACGATTGTTTCAACCGAATTGACATTTATTCCAAGTCCGGAATACAAATAGCTATTATATCCATCAGAACCTGTTGCGCGCAGGACTAAAACGTCTCCTCCATTTGCTCGTTCCAAAAACCACTTCATGGCATTGTCATCTTCTGAAGCTCCTCCCATAAGGCAAATTCCTCCTTGCGGATTTGTTACCAAATCGGCTGAATTTCCAATAAAATAAGAAATGTAGTTTTGACTGAATGATAAGAATGAATAGAAACAAACTAAGAGGGGAATGTACTTTATCATAAAATTATTTTTTCTCTTCAACTTACTCTTTAATAAATGTAATAGATTGAGGCAGATTCCCTGAGATTCTTAGCGAATAAAAGCCTGAGGATAAGGTATTGACTTCAATTTTTTCGTTTTTTGAATTTATTTTCCCTTCTATTAGCACTTGACCAACTTGATTTATTATTTGAAAGGTCGACGCGTACATTTCATTCGGAGCAAAAACATTTAGTATACCCGACGAAGGATTTGGATAAATTGAAATTTGATAGCTTTCTGAAATATCTGAAATCGATGAATTTTGAAAAGGAAGTAAACACGTATCAACTTGACTCAATGGACCAGAGCCATAAATAAAAATAGCCGTAAGCGGCTCACACCAAGTTGTTGTATCAATAATTGTAACCGGATAATCTTGCGTTGTCTGACCCAATTGCCCGAAATAAATCAAACCACCCGTTGCCACCGTATCACCGTTACAGTCCAATACAGCAGATACATGCGGATAATCGACAAAATCATTCTGTCCCGCATTAAAATTTATCGTGATTTGGTAATCATTTGGGTTCAATGAATCAGAATAACTACCTGTTATCGCAAAATTGGAGCAAGGAATGGTTTGGGAGAAGGTAATTGTTGTACCTAAAATCAATACGAAAATTACAATAGCCAGTTTTTTCATCAATTTTGAGTTTATAACTCAAAGATAATCAGAAAATAAAATGACCAACCTCTCTATAGGGCGATTTTCAACAGGTCTCCTGAGTTTGACTTTAACAGATACAAACCATGACTCTGAGGAAAAGTTATTTCATTTATCCCTTGGATTAACTCAGAAGTAGATATTACAACCCCAGACAAATCAAGTAGATATAAACGTTGCTCTTTGGTTGATTTAACCTTTACCAATTGTCCGTTTTGCGCGAGTAATTCAATTGTATTTTGAGGATTTAATTCGGCAATTTGCAACTCTCCCAATTGAACCTTTACTATGTAATTGAGAATAGATTCACATGAATCATCATATATAGCATAATTGACTAATCCTCGGATAATATCATCATAGCCATCTAAAATAAAGGACTCGATATAGGTAGAGTCTTGTGAACAAAAACAATTAGCATTGACTTGAAAATTTTTGTCAGTTAAATTTTGGAGATTATATTGTGCGTTAAAGCATATTTTATTGTCAGAAATTATCGTACTAGTTGGATTATAAGCAGTTACCGCAACGCCAATTTGATTATTGACAATTTCATTATTGGTGAGGCTTGTATTATCAGCTATTTTTAATGCGATAGTATTATTTTCAAAAACTGAATTTACAATAGTTGATCCACCCGTATTTTCAATACCAACATTATTTTGAGAGAAATAACAATTCTGTATCGTGTGGCCATAGGCTTCTGCAAATCCGAACTCATTATTAATAAATTGACAATTTTCAAAAACTCCGGGAGAACCAATAATGTTGTTTGTATTTCCTTGAAAAAGGCAATTTGTAACATTTACAGCATTCGACCAGGTGAAGGAGCAGAAATTATTTAAAAACTGACAATTTGTTGCTGTTAATGTTCCATAAGAAATTTGGGCAGCTTGTCCAACACCATTTAATTCGAATAAACAGTTTGAATAATTCAAATCGGCATTCAACTGAATAGCATAATTGTTATTTTTAAAGTGGCAATTATTGAAATTATAACTAACTCCCGGTTCACTTATATCGTTGTACAAACCATAGTAGCTATCGAACAATTTAAAATTATCCATTTGAAATGTAGCCCCTTGAGAACCTTTAATGTTTATACCCATCCACGTGTGACTTCCGGGGTTTTCAGTGGCAGAAGATCTAAATACAATGGGATTAGATGGTGTGCCTAGTGCAA
>JBIKQS010000285.1:0-3536 GCA_044349575.1 Crocinitomicaceae bacterium | reverse complement strand
ACCTAGGACTTGATACCAAAACTATTAACCAATAATTCGATTAATTATGAAAAAGCAAGAAAAATTAGATTTCAAAAAAGAAATCCTACTTGTAGCAACGCTTTTTGGGCTGTGTGGTTTCGCCTTATATCAATTTTCACAAATTGATCAACAATCTACAACCAATAAAATTGTAAATACTCAAAAAGTAGTTGACAACCCAAGCTATTTGCCAGGAATTAATGAACCATTGGATAAAACCATTGCCTTTACAGAATTGGAGTTTGATGCCGCTCAAGGATTAGAATTTCATCTACCAACCGGTACGAATATACGCATTCCAAAAAATGCCTTAGTGGATAAAAAAGGGAAAAAAGTTACCGGAAAGGTTCGCGCTAAATTTCGTGAAATGCACAACGCTAAAGACATTTTTCTTTCAGGAATACCAATGCAGACAGATGAAAATAAAGCATTGTTTTTAGAATCAAATGGCATGATGGAGTTGCGCGTTTTTCAAGGTGACGAAGAGTTGAAATTACAAGAAGGAAACTCTGTTGATGTTGATTTAGCCGCCTTTTCACAGCCAACAAAAGAGTTTAAACTTTGGAAATTACAACAAGATAAAAAATGGGATGTATCCGGAAGTTTTACCACAGTTGCCAATGAAAGTAAAAATCAGAAATTACTGGTGTTGGATGAAGAAAAGAAAAAACGTAAAAAGAAAAAAGATACAGGTGGGGATGGTAATTTTCAATTTACCTTTAACTCAAATTTGAAAAATTTCCCACACATGGCAGCTTGGAATGGGGTTACGTGGAATTTACTTACTCCCGATCCTAACTTTCCAACTGAGAATATTGGAAGAATTGACTGGACCGATATCAAAATGGAAAAAATACCAGGATCAAAAGATCAATATACTATTGAGTTGAGTTATTCAAATTTTGATTACAACAATAATCTGGTTGAAGAAAAATGCAAAATAACGGCAATACCCGCTGATTTGTCCAAAAAAGATCTTAAGGCAATTGAGGCTGACTTTGCTGCTAAAAGTAAGGAATACGAGGGTTTTTTACAAGCGGCTAAAAAAGAGGAAGACCGTTTGAGAGCTGAAGCTTCTTTGCTGAATAAATTTGCCGTAAGTGGTTTTGGAATTTACAACATCGATAAATTAACCGATGCAAATCAGTTGGTAAAACTTGACATGCATTTTGATTTTGAAAGTGAATTACTCCTGTCAAAAAATCCAGTTCAACTTCTTGTAATTGCTAAAGATCGCAACACTGTTTTAAACTTTTTACCTTCTACTTGGAAAAGCATTCCTTACCTGGGACCCAAAACGGAATTGGTTGCCGCATTACCTGATGGATCCTATGCGTATGTTGATGCAACAACTTTCAGTTCAGCTGTTCCAGAGAGTAAATTGTCCAAAACTTTTCAAAATACAGTTACGCTAAAAACCAGAAGACTCAAAAAAGATGAGATAAATAATGTTTTTTAGGTAAATTAGTTTGAGTTTTGAGAGCTACCTTTGTCCCATGTTTGTAGAAATTAATCCCAATAATATTGATCAAAGATTGATTAATCAGGCTGTTGAAATTCTTAAAAAAGGCGGGGTGATTATTTTTCCAACCGATACAGTTTATGCAATTGGGTGTGATTTATACAACAAAAAGGGGCTTCAAAAGCTGGCTGATTTTAAGGAAGTGAAGTTAAACAAGGCAAATTTTTCCATCATTTGTCACGACCTTTCTCATCTTTCTGAATACACCAAACAAATAGAAAGGCCTATTTTTAAATTACTTAAACAGTGTTTACCTGGTCCGTTTACTTTCATTTTAGATGCTTCGCCAAATGTCCCAAAACTCTTTGATTCCAACAAAAAGGAGATTGGTATTCGAATTCCAAATAATGAGATTACCCTTGCTATTGTTGAAAAATTGGGAAATCCAATGGCTGTAACTTCTTTGCACGATCACGAGGATGAGATTATGGAATATTTTTCGGATCCGTATGCTATTTACGAACGAATGGAAGATGAGGTGGATTTAATTATCGATGGTGGATACGGCAATCTCAAAGGATCAACCATAATTGATTGTACCGATGGTAGCCCAGTTTTGGTGCGTGAAGGATTGGGAAAGTTGCCTGATTGATTCATTTACAGAAAAATAACGAGGAAAAGTTCATTTGAAGAATAACAGTATATCAATGCTTGCATTTTTTGATGTAACTTTGTGACTCACATTTCATCTATGAAAAACATCCGTAATTTTTGTATTATAGCTCACATTGACCATGGTAAAAGCACGCTAGCCGACCGCTTATTGCAAACAACAGGTACGATTGCAGACAGAGATATGCAGGCGCAAGCGTTGGACGACATGGACCTTGAAAGAGAACGCGGAATAACCATAAAAAGTCACGCTATTCAAATGAATTATACGTTTGAGGGCGAAGATTATATTCTCAATTTGATTGATACTCCCGGACATGTGGATTTTTCGTACGAAGTTTCACGTTCTATTGCAGCATGTGAGGGTGCATTGTTAATTGTTGATGCAACACAAGGGATTGAAGCTCAGACCATTTCAAATTTATATTTGGCAATTGAACACGATTTAGAAATCATACCGATTTTAAATAAAATGGATTTGCCAAGTGCGATGCCTGAAGAAGTTTCAGATCAAATCATTGAATTAATAGGTTGTAAAGCCGAAGAAATTATTCCTGCTTCAGGTAAAACTGGGTTAGGTGTAAATGATATTTTAAAAGCGGTAATTGATCGAATTCCTGCTCCGAAGGGAGATGAAAGCGCACCGCTACAAGCCATGATTTTTGATTCTGTATTCAATTCATTTCGAGGAATAATTGCATACTATCGAATTTTAAATGGAACGATTCAAAAGGGACAAAAAGTTAAATTTTTTAATACCGGCAAAACGTACATTGCAGACGAAATTGGGGTTCTGAAAATGGATTTACTTCCAAAAACTACTGTAAAGGCCGGTGATGTAGGCTATATTATTTCAGGGATTAAGCAAGCCAATGAAGTAAAAGTGGGTGACACCATTACAGGTGCAGAAAATCCGTGTGATGTTGCCGTAAAGGGTTTTGAAGATGTGAAACCGATGGTTTTTGCGGGAATTTATCCGGTTGATACGGAAGATTACGAAGAGTTACGTTATTCGATGGAAAAACTTCAGTTGAATGATTCATCCTTGGTGTTTGAACCTGAATCATCTGCAGCCCTTGGGTTTGGTTTCCGTTGTGGCTTCTTGGGAATGCTTCACATGGAGATTATCCAAGAAAGACTTGAGCGAGAGTTTAATATGACGGTAATTACTACGGTTCCAAACGTTTCGTATCATGCTTTTATGCGAAAAAACCCGGAAGATATTCTCATCGTTAATAATCCATCTGAACTACCTGATCCGGGTGCGATGGAACGCATTGAAGAACCGTATATCAAAGCACAGGTTATTACAAAATCAGAATATGTGGGTTCGATTATGACCCTTTGTATTGAGAAAAGAGGTGAGTTGCGAAATCAAGTT
>JBIKQS010000284.1:0-3539 GCA_044349575.1 Crocinitomicaceae bacterium | reverse complement strand
TCCAGATGTGCCTGGTCCGAAAGAGTTAAATGGATGTCCAGATACCGATAAGGATGGAATTCTTGATTTTCTTGATGGTTGTCCAACCGAAAGAGGTCCAAAAGAAAATAATGGATGTCCTTGGCCGGATACCGATAAGGATGGTTTATTAGATAAGGATGATGAATGTCCGTTAATCGCCGGACCTATATCAAATAATGGATGTCCGTTGAAAGATACAGACGGAGATGGTTTGGTTGATAAAGATGATGAATGTCCAAATACGGTCGGACCAATTTCTAACAAAGGTTGTCCTGTCATTGAAGAAGAGATTGTTGAAGTATTAAAAACGGCATTTGATAACTTAGAATTTGAGATTTTGAAAGATGTTATCCGAAAATCTTCATTTGCATCCTTGGATGAATTGGCTGAGGTATTAAATAAACGTCCAAAATGGTTGCTTCATATATCTGGTCATACAGACAATGGGGGTGATGAACAATCGAATTTAATCTTATCTAAGAAACGAGCTGAGTCAATCAAGAACTATTTAGTTTCAAAAGGGGTTAAAGAAGAACAGTTAAAGACTTTCTATTTTGGTGAATCTAAACCTATTGCTACAAATGATACTGAGGCTGGAAGACAAAAAAATAGAAGGGTGGAAATGGAAATTAAGTTTGAATAATTTATGATAATAAGGGTTTAGGAATCTAGGCCTTTTTTCTATGATGTTGTCAAAAAGAAATCGATTTTTATTGTCTTTTTTATCAGGAATTCTGATGGTTGTCAGTTTTCCATTCACTGGGAGTCTTTCCTTTCTAGGCTTTCTTTCATGGGTGCCATTGTTACTGGTTGAAAACTCAATTCTCAACAGAAATTACAAAAGTGGAAAGGTATTCATTCACGCCTATCTGGTTTTCTTTATATATAATGTAGGTACAACATGGTGGATTTATTTTGCCTCTGCTGGTGGTGCTTATTTAGCCTTCATTTTAAATTCCCTTTTGATGGCTCTGGCTTTTTATTTTTATCACCTGACTCGTAAAAAGTTGGCTAAGAAATTTAGTTTAGCTTTTTTAGTGGTTATTTGGATAGGTTTTGAACACCTGCATTATCATTGGGAGTTGTCTTGGCCATGGCTTACTTTGGGTAATATATTTTCACGAAATCCGGAGCTTGTTCAGTGGTATGAATATACTGGAGTGATGGGAGGAAGTATGTGGCTTTTAATAATTAATTATTTAATTTTCAAATTAATAGTCAAATGGCAGCAGTCTGGTAAAGTAGTTTTAAAGAATGAGCTAACTTTGATTCTTACCATTTTTGTTTTTGCTTTAGTTCCACTTTTATTCTCTTGGATTATTTATACGCGATATACAGAGAAGTCAAATCCGGTTGAAGTTGTTGTTGTTCAGCCCAATATTGATCCCTATAATGAAAAATTTGTTTCGAATGCAGATGAACAAATTCAATCGATGCTTGATATTGCAAAAAAGAAAATTACATCAAAAACAAAATTTGTACTTTTTCCTGAAACTGCCATTAGTTCATCTTTTGATGAAAGCAATGTAGATCAAATTTCCTCAGTCAAGAAAATACGTGAATTTTTAAAATCTCATTCATCTATTTATGTTTATTCGGGAGCCTCAACCTATTCTTTTTTTCATGAAAAGAATTCAATTGCTTCCAGAAAGCTTCCAGAAATTGATGAATACATTGAATTTTATAACTCTTCAATTGGGATAGACACAACTACGAGTCAAATAATCCATAAATCAAAATTAGTTCTGGGCGTTGAAAAAATTCCGTTTTCCGAATGGCTGCCATTTCTGGAGGAATTATCGATAAACAATGGTGGAACAAGTGGAACTTTAGGCAAGGAAAGGGAACCTCGAACTATTACTGCTAATTCCTTGAAATTTGCACCGGTGGTTTGTTATGAATCCATTTATGGAGAATTTATTGGGGGTCAAGTAAAAAAGGGAGCAGAGTTGATATTTATTATAACTAATGATGGCTGGTGGAAAGATACTCCTGGATATAAGCAACATAATAGCTTTGCCTCAATGCGTGCAATAGAGACGAGAAGATCGGTCGCCCGTTCTGCAAATACAGGAATTAGTTCCTTCATAAATCAGCGAGGCGATGTTCTTCAATCTTCAAAATGGTGGCAAGAGGCGGGTCTTGTATCAACACTTAATAGAAATAGTGAACAAACAATTTATACCAGCTATGGAGATATTCTGTATCGATTTTGCAGTTATTTAGCAATACTTCTTGCTATAACATCTGTTATTGTTTTACCGGTATATTCACTTTTCAAGACAAAAAAAGAGTCACCAAAATGATGACTCTCCAATACCAATTTAAAATGCTATTACATGATAGCATTCAATTTTTCTGCTAATTGTGCTTTTGGTGCTGCTCCAACATTTCTGTCAACAACTTCACCATTTTTAATAAATAGAATGGTAGGGATGCTTCTAATTCCAAATTGAGCAGAAACACCTGGGTTTTCATCCACGTTCACCTTTCCAATAACTGCTTTGCCTTCGTAATCATGTGATAATTCTTCCACAACTGGACCAATCATTCTACATGGGCCGCACCATTCTGCCCAGAAGTCAACCAATACTGGTTTTTCTGATTTTAAAACTAATTCTTCAAAGTTTTGATCTGTAATTTCTAAAGCCATCTTATTATTTTTTATAATTTATTTAAGTTTCAATCAAGTTTTTAACCAAAATATAAATCAGACAAATTGTCAGTTTTATCGTTTAGTTATTTCTACGAAAGGACGAGAAGTTGCTCCTGTATAAATTTGTCTTGGTCTTCCAATCGGTTCCTTGTTTTCAGTCATTTCTTTCCATTGAGCAATCCAACCTGGTAAACGTCCGATAGCAAACATTACAGTAAACATATCTGTTGGAATACCAATTGCTTTGTAAATAATTCCTGAATAAAAATCTACGTTTGGATATAGGTTTCTTGCCTTGAAGTATTCATCTTCCAACGCTACTTGCTCCAATCTTTTAGCTATACCAAGCATTGGATCATTAATACCCATTTTTTCTAGTACGTCGTCACATGCTTTCTTAATTATTTTAGCACGAGGATCGAAGTTTTTATACACACGGTGACCAAAGCCCATAAGTCTGAAAGAATCATCTTTGTCTTTTGCTTTTGCAACCCACTTATCAACATCTCCACCGTCGTTGTGAATTTGTTCCAACATCTCAATAACCTCTTGGTTTGCTCCACCATGTAGTGGGCCCCAAAGTGCTGAAATACCCGCAGAAATTGTGGCGTATAAATTTGCTTGAGAGGATCCTACAATACGCACTGTTGATGCTGAGCAATTTTGTTCGTGGTCGGCATGTAGGATTAATAATTTATTCAATGCAGCAGAAACTACAGGATCAACCTTATAATCCTCTGTTGGCATCGCGTACATCATGTGCAAGAAATTCGAACAATAATCGAACTCATTTTTAGGGTACATGAATGGATGGCGAATGGAATTTTTGTAAGCCCAAGCAGCTAGAGTAGGCATTTTAGCC
>JBIKQS010000283.1:0-3565 GCA_044349575.1 Crocinitomicaceae bacterium | reverse complement strand
CCAGCTGATTACAAATCAGCTGCTCTGGCCAACTGAGCTACATCGGCATGTGTTTAATAACGATATGTTAAAGAACTTACCCCGAATTTCGGATTGCAAATGTATAACTTTTTTTTTTATCTGCAATATCAAATTTGATTTTTTTAATTTTTTCTAGTCTAATCCTAAAAAAATAATTAATTATTGAACAAAATTAAAGTACAAACTCATAAATGCCCTCTCTTATTCTAAAAATATTTCTAACTTCATTTTTTTAAATTATTTATGAAATTCTTTTGCATCACTTTTCTATTTCTTGCTTTACAGTCCTCTTTTTTAAGAGCGCAATCCTATCCTACTGATAAACAAAAATTCATCAAATATGTAGATCAACTTTTGTCTGAAAATGAAAATGAAAAAGTTAGAAGTTTTGCAAATAATGATTTAAAAGACAACCTTTTGAAAACAGGAATAATTGATGATGAAACCTTTGACAAAATTGTCTCTACGTGTAACTCAATGGAATCCAATGGATTAAAAACATACCCAGATGTTTTTAACTACCTTTACTCCGTCAATTTTGTTAATGCGAATAAAACTAACCAAGAAAGTATATCGAGTTGGCAAGATGTATTGGATGCTATGTTACTCAGCAAACACAAAGCGACAAGCGAATTCTTAAAGTTTTCTATTCACTTTTTCTTGTATGGTAAAATATCAGAAGCTGGTGGTTCCAAATGGTATTATAAGGCGGGAGAATTCTCTTTCAATTTAGACAAAGGCCCTAGTATATCCCTCACAAATGGCAATCTGCGTTGCTTACTTACTGATAAATCTTCTGGAGCTAATGCAACAGATAGTGTGGTTATTCAAAAAACAGATGGTGAATTCGATGTTACTTCAAAATCATGGGTTGGATCAAGTGGTACAATGAATTGGACAAAAACAGGTGTTCCTGCCGAAAAAATGTATGCTAAACTTGGAGGCTCCTATAAATTAAATTTGAAATCTTCAGAAGTCAAACTTGATTCAGTAATACTAAACGCTCCCTATTTTAAAAATCCAATTTACGGAACAATTCAAGATCAAAACAACACCTATTTGAGAGAAATCGATCGAATTTATCCCCGATTTACCTCTTACGGTAAACGTGAAAGAGTAACCGATATAATGGATGGAATAGATTTTGACGGTGGATTCCTCATTGAAGGATCTAAATTATTGGGTTCTGGAACTAAAGAAAACCCATCCAAAATTTTAGTAAAGAGGGATAATAAACCGTTTATTCATGTTACCAGTGAGTTGTTTGAATTCTCTATTAATTCCATACAATCAAATCGATCTAAATTAATGATTATGCTGAGTAATGATTCTATTTCTCACGCTAATTTAAATTTCTCTTTCAACAATCAAACAAAAGAAATAGAAATAACAAGGCCTTCAAAAGGAAGAGGATTATCTCCATTTACTGATACGTATCATGCTTTGGATATTCACGCTCAACGATTACTTTATAAAATCGGTTCAGATGAAATACGATTAACTCATGAATATGGAGCACCAATTGATCTAAGAAATGCAAAGTTTGAATCAATTGATTTCTTTGATGAACAATTATTCGATGCATTTAAAGGACAAGACGCAGTAAATCCCTTGTCTTTGGCAGCGAAGTATTGCAGAGATAAAAATAGTACTGAAATGACAGATGGTGAATTCGCAACAGCCTTAAACAAATACCTTAGTCAAGCAAAATCTTTATTACTAGAAATGGCCGTTCATGGTTTTATTGATTACGATACTGAAGCAAAAATTGTGCGGATAAATGAAAAATTATTCAGATACGCAGACTACAAAGCAGGAAATCGTGATTTTGATAATATTTCATTTAGAAGTGATTTAAAACCAGAATTGAAAAAATTTAGTGCAGAAGAAATGGAACAAATTAATTCTGATAAAACGTTGCTTGAAGAATACAATCAATTGGTTGAAAATGAGACTCGACGAAAATCGTTGCCTCTTTATGGTGTAATTGACTTAAAAACAAATGATTTAATTTTGGATGGTGTAGATTATATTACCATTTCCAATTCACAACCCACCTATATTTCGCCTAAAAATCTTTTGATTAAGGTCAAAAAGAATAGAGATCTATTTTTTGATGGGAGTATTTATTCTGGAAAAATTGAAATTGAAACAGAAACTGGCAAATATAATTATCTAGCGAATTCTTTCGAATTAAAAAACTCCAAAAAAGCACTTCTAACGGTAAATCCAATTTCCGAAAAGGATAAAGAACTTGGTAAAATCAAAATGAAATCCTATTTATCGAACCTAACAGGATCTTTGGTAGTTGATGATACCTCTAATAGATCAGGAAGAAAAAAAGAATTTAGTATCTATCCAAAGTTAACTGTTTCTAAGTCTTGTACTATTTTTTATGACAACATATTAAAAGGAGCCTATGACTCGTCCCGCTTTTATGTAAAACTAGAACCATTTGAATTGGATAGTTTAGATAATTTCAAAGAAAAGTCTTTAACCCTCGCAGGTGAATTAACCTCAGCAGGTATTTTCCCAAAAATAAAGGAAAATTTTAAAATAATGGATGATTACTCATTTGGATTTTCTACTAAAGCTCCAGAAAACGGATATTCATTTTACGGAGGAAATACAAATTACAAAAACAAAATCATACTCTCGGCGAATGGGCTTCAAGGTGCTGGGACAATTAATTTTTTAAATTCCATTTCGGAATCCAAAGCGTTGACTTTTCTTCCAGATTCTACCATTGGTTTAGCAAACTTTGTAAATAACCCCGTAGAGGACAAAATACAATTCCCTGATGTTTATAATGAACGCTCTTTTATTTGCTATATTCCCAAAGCAAAAATTTTAAAGGCTTCATCAACATCTGATAACCCAATGCGCATGTTTAATAATGAAGCACATTTGGGCGGCACATTGATATTGAAAGAAAATGGCATGAGTGGATTTGGAGAACTCGGCTTTAAAACCGCATCTATGCAATCAGCTAATTACCGTTTTACTAGATGGGATATTCTAGCGGATACGGCTAGTTTTAATTTAAAAAATATTTATCGTAATCAAGGAGAAGATCCACTGGCATTAAAAGTATCGGGGGTTTTAGCAAATATCAGTTTCAAGGAACGAAAAGGGACCTTCAATACGGGAAAAACAGAAAGAATTGACTTACCTGTGAACTCATTTTATTGCGAAATGGATCGTTTTTTTTGGTACATGGATGGCTCAACAGTTGATATGGAGAAAAATAGAGATAAGGAAACTTCTTTTCAAACAAATTCAACGGGAGAAATCTCAAACTTTCACTATTATAAGTCTAATACACCGCCAGAAAAATGCGTAGATTTTAAATCTTTAAATGCCAAATATGACTTAAAAAATCAACTTATCTTTTGCAATCAAGTTTCTAATTTCTTGGTAGGTGATGTTCAAATTCTACCTGATAGTGCAAAATTAGTTGTTCAGAAAGCAGGGGTTATAAAACCTTTAACAAATGCAGTAATTGAAACTGGCAATAAAATACACTATTTTGAGCAATGCTATG
>JBIKQS010000282.1:0-3586 GCA_044349575.1 Crocinitomicaceae bacterium | reverse complement strand
AGGAGCCAAACCAATAGTTCTCACATCCAAAATAGAGCGTTCCTTATCAAAAAACCAATCCTCTTTTAAATAATACTTAACTATACTCTTTGGTTCAAAAAACTTTATCGTATACGAATAACACATGGAAGGAATCTCAATATTTTGATTGAGATTGGCGTCAAATAAAGTTTCAGCACTATCCTTAACTAAAGTTTCAAATTTTGGTACCAATGTTTCTAATCTACTATCAGACGCTTCATACTTCTTGGGTACAATCGTAGAGGGATCTGAATAAACTCCTTTTCTAATGAAAACATCAGTTGGATTTCCGTTGATTAACAATTGCTTTGGGAATGGTTTATTATCATTTTGCATTTCCTTCATACCAGAAATCTCACTAAACGATTCCTGAAAATCACTATCATCTTCCACGTTAGGGATAGACCAATTTCTTTTTACAGGCATAGAAAAATCATCACCACCAGAACGACTTACTGCATTGGTGCCACCTAATGTTGCTTCTACAGAATTCATATAAGGCTGAATATATCCTTTTATTATATTACTCAGTAAAATATAATATAAACTATATCTTCCTTGAGCCCCTAAAATAATTGAACCTTTCTTATCTATAGATTCATGTGGAAAATACAAAGGATGATTTATTTTCTCTCGCAAATCAATATAACTCCATGTTCTTTTACCCCATACGTAGTCATTCTCACGAACAAATTCATAAGGAATGGCTCTCTTTTTGGAAAGAACATCTTTTTTCTCATAAACACCATCAATAACACCCGACTGAGGTTGCCCATTAGGTATAACAACATTTGAGGGGCCTAAGTTACCCTGCGAATAAGAGAAAACCTTAACTAGGGACATTGAGATAATAAGAGAAAATCTTGCCTTCATAATTTAATTATTAAAAGTGGCGGAAATAAAATCACTACTGGTACCAGCATATCTTACTTGTATAGCAATTTTACCACCTGAAACACCTTTCAATGCATTTAAGTGTGCGCCAGAAATAGAGGAACCTTGTCCATCCAAAGAACCTTTCATACCAGAAACTGTGATGCTGTAACTTACTACTGAAAACCTTCCTTTTGAAGGATCAAAAGGTACATTATCACCATAACGACATTGGAGAGCACCTGCTGATTTAATAGCACGACCTCCATCTGATATATTATTCCAAAATAATTCAGGTTTTGGAGCCTTTTTGACTAAATATTTTTGACCTGCAAACGTAACACGACTTCCTTTGGAATCCGTACCCGATGCACTTACTGTTATGTATGATCCAATCTGTGCCGCTGTCGGAGTGACAGTTGCAGGAGATGCAGACACGTTCTTGTACATTCCTGTGGCAGAAGCGGTAAAAGACATTGGTATTCCAGCATAAACCACCATCAAATCTTTACATACAATAGCAGCCTCTTTTTCATTCGTTAAAACACCAATTTTTGTTTCCCATGATTCTGTTTTGATAGCGCCAGATCTAGTTTTTATTGATATTGTACCTGAATAAGTTTGATCACCAGAAGGAGCTGACATTTTTTTAATAGCCATACCATTTTCTACAGTCCAACCTCCTTCACCCATTTCAGGCATATTGTCTGTATCATATGCACCCATTACTACTTTCAATTCAATAGGATCACCAGGGTTCGCAACGCTAGGAGATATTGAAGCAAGAGCAATTAACTTATTAAAAGATAACTCAGCAACAACAACTTTGGATGCTAAAGCACCGGCAGCAGTTGCACGTGCATTCAATATTTCTAATTGCATAGCTGTCAAAGAAGCTAAAGCGGCTACTAATGGAGAATGATCGAAAGTTTTTCCAATCCAATGAACATTTTTTACATCATTTACCTCATCAAAGATTTCTTGTTTTGTTAATTCCATATATAGCTGTTTTAACAAACCGAAATCTTCATGTTTTTTAATGTTACCATTATCTTTTACAAACACATTAGTTTTGTTCAACATAGCCGTTACTTGCTTATCCAAATCCATATTATCTTTGAATTTGTTTAAAGGAGCTGTCTTTACCGCATGCAATGGGTTTCCAATACCTTTACCTGAAACTGAGTCTATCTTGTCATGAAGTGAACCAGTTGTCTCCACTATAAAGGCACGATAATCATTATACATTTTCCATAATTTCATACCATCCTTGGCAGGATCAGGACGATTTATTTCCTCACCAATAATTTCATGCATTGGAACATCGTATTGATCTTTCGCCTGAACAGCCATAAGATTCATTCTAGCTGGACGTAATGGATCTTTCTTGTCGTATTTTTTCCATAAAATAACTTCTTTTCCATTTAATTCTACTTTGGAAATATCCTCACCACTTTTCTCTAGAATATTAAGCTTCATCAAATCAATTTTTTCAACAATTTCAGCTGTTTTTTTATCAATTTTCTCAATAACTTCTAGATAATACTTACACTTCGCAGCTTTTTGAGGTGCTTGAGCTTTATTTTCCTCTATACCTTGTTGCAATGCACTTACATAAGCATTTCCTCTATCTAATTGTACAATTGCAGATTTCTGTGTATTTTCTTCAATTGCAACAAAAGCATCGAGGATAGATTTTGATACGTTCAACGCTAGTAGCGCCGTAAGTACCAAGTACATCATCCCAACCATTTTCTGTCTTGGGGTTTCCTTACCACCTGCCATTTTCTTTTAATTTAATTAGGTTAAACTTCAGTTTAAATCTTATAATTAAGCTCTCATGGCTTTTAACATGTTACCATATACGTTATTCAAGTCTGTCAAGTTTTTAGACAATAACGCCATATTTTCTTTGTATACACGTGTATCCTCAGCTGATGCAGAAAGATTAGCCATCATTTCAACAACTTGTGATTGGAATTTCTCTGTTGCTTCTAAATGAGAAGTAGATCCTTTCAATTGTAACTCATATACATTGTTCAAAGCAGCTAAGTTTTTAGAAACCTTTTGCATTTGCTCTCCAAAAGACTCACCTTCAGCTGTATTAGAAGTAAGTCCAGCTATAGAAACTGACGCTCTTTCGTATGCTTCAGAAAGTGAAGAAACTTTCTCAGAAGCCGCTTGTAAAGATGTTACATATCCATCAGTTGCAGCTGCAGCAGATGTAACTCCTTTTAATTGAGCAGCATTATCTCCTAACGTTCTCATTCCATCACCTAATCTTTCCAATAATTTTGAATCGATTTTTGCATCCTCCAGCATTTTATCCAACTCTTGCGTAATTCCAGAACCACCAGATACTTTCTTTTGCTTTGGCTCATGAGTTGCCTCACCCATTGCTAATTCCGGGTAAACTAATTCCCAATGTGGATCTTCGTGAACTGGTTCTAAAACTGATAAAATGAAAATTCCTGCCTCAGTCAATAGACCTACCGTTAATAAGATACCAGAACCTGGCCAGTGCATGATTTTAAATAATGCTCCAACGATTACAACTGCGGCACCGAGACCATAGACATACTTCATAATGTTTTTCCAACCCTTGCTTGCGAAAAAACCTCCTTTACCTGCGCTCATAATTTTAAATTTTAATTTAGGTTTAACAATTAACTATTTGATTTTTATTTGGTTA
>JBIKQS010000281.1:0-3629 GCA_044349575.1 Crocinitomicaceae bacterium | reverse complement strand
TGAGTTTTTACAATCCCGTTTTATTAATGACGACGGCGGTAATTTATACAAATGTATTTGGGGCGCTGACATGACTTATCAGGGAACAAATCCTCTTGCTTATTCTTCTGTTTATGAATTAAAAACGAATAAAACATTAAACGATTATTCTGGATTAATTCATTTTCTACAGGTATTAAATTCAAGCAGCAACTCTAATTTTCCCTGTGCTATACAAGAGGTTTTTGATGTTGAACTTTACTTGAAAACTTTGGTGTATGAAATTCTCGTCGGACATTGGGATGGATATGCTGGCAATAAGAATAATTATTATTTATACCAGCGACCATCTGACAATAAATTTGTTTTCATAGAGTATGATATGGACAATACTTTTGGAATTGATTGGTTTGGTGAAGACTGGTCAACAAGAAATATCAACGCTTGGCAAATGGGTAATCGCCCCTTAATTCAACGTTTGTTTTCCGTTCCTTATTTCAAGGACCGATTTAACTTTTATATGCAAGATGCTTTAGCAAATGTTTTTACACTAAATTGGATACAACAATTGGAGTTAAAACAAGGAATGATTCAACCTGCCGCTTATGACGATGTTTATAAGGAATTGGATTACGGTTTTACTGATCAAGATTTTACAAATGCTATTCACACTACTTTTGGGGGACATGTTACTACGAGTATAAGTGATTATATTTTGACTAGAGCTCAATCTGCTTCCAACCAAGTAACCGCTTATGCTGGAATTGAAAATCCTTGCTCGTTATCAATATCAGAAATTGAAAATGAAATAGATGTTATTGAAAGATTTGATCTTTTAGGTCGTTCAATCACTGGAAAACCAGTGTCTAATCAAGTTATAATTGAAATTTTATCAAATGGAAAAAGTAGGAAAACTCTTTTTATGGATTAATCTCATTTTTTGTCTAGGATCAGGAATCTTTGCGCAAAAAAACTATAAAATAGAACATATAGAACCCATGAATTGGTGGTCGGGAATGAAGCATTCTCAAATTCAACTTTTGTTACACGGCGAAAATATCTCACGTTTTTCGGTTGAATCTCCAAGTTTTCCAATTGTAGGAATAGTAAAAACTGAAAATCCGAATTATTTATTTGTTACCATCGAAACAAAAGATAGAAATTCAGGAAAATATCAAATACGATTGTTGGATAAAAAGAAAGTGGCTGCCACCATCGATTATGAACTTAAGGAAAGACAATACGGCTCTGCGGATCGAAAAGGATTCTCATCTGCTGATGTAATTTATCTATTAATGCCTGATCGGTTTGCTAATGTATATCCAGGAACAGATACTTACCCAGAAACGGTTGAAAAAGAAAATCGCTCTAATCCCAACGGTAGGCATGGAGGTGATATTTCAGGTATAATCGAACGTCTTGAATACATCAAAGAATTAGGAGCCACGACTATTTGGACAACTCCTTTACTGGAAGACAATGAAGAAAGCTATTCGTATCACGGATATGCACAATCCAATCTGTACAAAGTAGACCCAAGATATGGCAACGAGTATTATTTTCAGTTTTTGGTTCAAGAAGCGCATCGTAAAGGAATGAAAGTTATTAAAGACGAGGTTCCAAATCATTGGTCGAGTAAGCATTGGATGATGAAAGATTTGCCAACGCAAACATGGATTCATCAATTCCCATCGTTCACACGTTCAAGTTATCGAACGAGTACTCAAATGGATCCCTACAAAAGTGAAAAAGATAAACGAGCATCAGAAGATGGGTGGTTTGATACGAGCATGCCTGATTTAAATCAAGCTAATCCGTTGGTGCTCAACTACCTCATTCAAAATACAATTTGGTGGGTGGAATTTGCTGAATTAGATGGATTACGTGTTGATACTTATTCATACAATGATAAGGAGGCAATTGCAAAATGGACAAAAGAAATAATGTATGAATATCCAAATTTCAATATGGTTGGTGAAGTTTGGATGCATGATCAAGCGCAAATTTCCTACTGGCAAAAAGATAGCCCTATCGGATCACTACAAAGTTATAACTCAAACTTGCCAGCTGTAATGGATTTCACCTTACACGATGCTTACATGCAAGCATTCAACGAGCCTGAACAAGGATGGGACAAGGGAATGGTGCGATTTTATGAGAACTTCGTTAATGATTTTTTATACAATGATCCAAACAACTTACTGATCTTTTTTGAGAATCATGATACCCAACGGTTTAATGAATATTGTCCAAATATCGATGATTACAAGTTAGCTACTACCCTTTTAGCAACAACACGCGGTATTCCTCAAATTTACTACGGTTCTGAAATCGGAATGAAAGGAGATAAAAGTAAAGGAGATGCTGATATTCGACGTGATTTTCCCGGGGGATGGCCGGGTGATACAAACAATGCTTTTACTGAAAAAGGTAGAACAGTAGAACAAAAAGCCTATTTTGATTTTTCAAAAAAAATATGGACTTGGCGAAAAGGAAAGTCTGTTATCCACACGGGATCATTTACTCAATTCCTGCCACAAAACAATGTTTATGTTTACTTTAGACATAATGAAAATGAGACGATAATGGTTGTTATTAACAATTCTAAAGATTCTCAAACCCTAGATTTGTCTAAATTTAGTGATCTACTTAAAAAACACAAAAGTAGTTTAGATATTATTTCAGGAAAGACGATTCCCTTAGAAAGAACACTTAGCATTGATTCCAAAAAATCATTTATTTTGGAATTGAAATAGTTTACATTTTAACAAATGTTCTTGTAGTAGTTCTACCACCTAAAGAAATCGTAATGAAATAACATCCGTTCTGTACATCTGAAATATCCAATTTAGTAGAAATACTTCCTTTACTAATTTGAGCCTTGGATACCTCTTTTCCAAATAAATCTGATACTATTACATCCGCTTTGTCATCCATCTCACCTGTTTCAATGGTTATTTCATTTAATGCTGGATTTGGATAAATCGACAAAATTAAATTAGATAAATCCTCAACACCAATTGTCGGAGATGTTGTACATGCACATTTATTTTTCACCTCATTGGTAAGAACCACTTCTGGTGCTCGATAATTAGCTTTCACCCAGCAATTTTGCCCAGGTTGAGTTTCAGTCGCATTTCTAATTCTCATTGTGTACCAACCGTCGTAAGTTGCTGTAACTGTAAAGTCATATGGACCGGTTTGAGAAATAGAGTCTATTGATTGGCAATCTTTATTCAAAACAACTAATTCAATTCCGCTTGTAGTGTCTGTTGGAAAAACAGAAAAAGTCATATCCGTTCCAGATTTAGCATAAATTCTACCAACTGTTCTACAGTCTTTTGAATTTGAAGGAAGCGCTCCTCCTTGCTGCAGTGATGAAATGTGAGAATCTCCCAAATCATCTGCCATTTCCCATTCTTGAACAATGTTTTTCCCTGGTCTAACATAATTATCTGTTATTCCCTGTGGTGCCCAAATAGAATATCCTCTGCGGCCTTCGAGAGCTGTTCCATCGCAAGGAGGGATTGAAATATCTACTTTACCACCACCATAAACTGTACGTTGAGCCGTGCCATTAGCTCCTGAATAATCAATAAGAATAGTTCCATCAGCCCACGATGTTTGAACACCCGTTAAATTTTGCCATT
>JBIKQS010000280.1:0-3647 GCA_044349575.1 Crocinitomicaceae bacterium | reverse complement strand
GTGATTCAACAAACAGAATTTTTGAAAATAATGGAGATATTTCTAATGAATCTCAAACCGAACCGAAGAGGGGTGGGATGATTAGTCGTGATAGAAAAGAAACTAAATCTTTAATATCAACTTTCAATTTACCTAAAAAATTGTATACCTCTCATTATTCGAGAATTAAGGGTAAAACTTTTAAAAAAGAAATAATAATATCAGCAAAAACACAACCACAGAAAAGTGAATTGAAGGTCAAAAGCATTTCTAAGTTTAAAAAACCGAATTACTTTGAGGGAGCACGTATTTTGTTTAAAGCTGGAGTAATATCACTTTTAACAGGTCTAATCCTATATTTAATAGGAGGTGTTTTGGAATTATCAGGATTTGCTTTGGCAAGTTCTATTTTTTTAATTTCAGCGACTGTTGTTTGGGTTATTGCTGGAATACTTCTTTATATTGCTATTTTTTCCGCACTTATTTGTTTAATTACATTTGGTATGGTTTGTTAGCTTATTTTTATTGGTGATATTCAACATAATTATACATCCCCCATTTTTTACAACCAAAACTCCGAACATATTCCCAATCGCTCCATTTCTTTCCTTTTTTTCTATTCCGAAATCGTGATTGAAGTTAGTTCTACTAAGTTCTTTTTGAAGTTGATTCGCTGCTCGTTTAGCTAATTCATGAGGAATGTAATAAAATGGGAAATCCAATGCTTCCTGAAGCGAATAATTTTCTGGTATCTGTTTGAATTTTTTAAAATAATCGGATTCAGACATGAATAGAAAAGTAAAGGGTTTCTTTGATTTTGTTAAAAATTATTTAAGGTAGAAATCAATCAAAAAATGATTGATAAAACATGATTTATTTTACCGTCCAACAGTTAAATCAGGAATAATTTGCGGTTTAAGGGTAGATTCAAATTTTTCCTTTTTATAATGCCATGCGATATTCCATGATTTTGTTTGATTAGGTTCGATAATAAACGCTTCCTTGGCATAACTTACCGGGTAAAGGTTATAATCAGCTGTTAGAATTTCATTTTTTACATTCAATTTTTGGTTGAAGTTGAACCTCATTCTTTTTCCTGAATTATTTTCAATGGATATTGTGCCGTAAAACCATTCTTTAGCGTGTGAATAGGCTTTTACCTTAGTTGTTATTTTTAATTCCTCTGAAGTCGAAATATCAATTTGATTAATTGTTTTATCTGTAATAATATTGTTCGTTAGAAAACAGGAATTCAATCCAAAAAGTAAAATGAGTACAAAAAAATAGAACTTAATCATGGTTTCTTTTTTTTGTAAAGACACTTTATTTTATTATAAATCTGATCAACCACAATTCTTATATCTTTTTGGTTCATGGTACTTGATTCTAATCGACCTCTTACGTGTTGATTTATTTACTAGTGGCAATTCTAAAAAAGTTATTTTTTTGTCTTTAATGGGTATGCTTGCATATTTTATCGTAGAAAAATTTGTGCTTTCGATACGAATAAAATAGGTTCCTGGTGAAAGTGGAAAGAAACGTTTTGAATCTAATGAGGAAACGAAAGAGGTCTTTGTTTTTTTTCTTCCTTTTGTACTAAAAGTGATGTAAAACATTTCAGTTTTATACTTATCTGCAATGGAATCATTTACGGAAAATTTCACTCCGCCATGAAATTTGGTTTGTGCAAAAGAATGTTCAAATATCAAGAAGAAATAGAATGCTAGTAAATAAGAATATCGCATAACAAATGACACGTAAATTTGAGTTTGTTAGTAGGATGCTATTGAAATTAGAAATCCATAATAGAATCTTCCAAAAATAGATAAAAAAGTGAACTGAAAATAGGTTTATAAATTACTTGAATAAAAAGATTAAAAATTAATCAAAAAATAGATTAAATAAATAGAATTGTTTTATCTTTGTGAAGTCTAAACCGGTTAGCCAAACGATTCCGGTTTTTCCAATTCGATATACATTACCGTTTTAAAATTAACCTTAAACTACTAGGTAATGGAAGTATTGCGTTCAATTGTACACATGGATTTAGATACCTTTTTTGTTTCCTGTGAACGAAAAAAAGACAGTCGATTAATCGGTAAGCCAATTCTCATTGGAGGGACTAGCGATCGGGGAGTGGTAGCATCGTGTAGTTATGAAGCTCGAAAATTCGGTATTCATTCAGCTATGCCTATGAAAATGGCAAAAGAGCGTTGTCCGGAAGCAATTATTATTAAAGGGAATTCCCAAATTTATTCCGATGAATCAAGATTGGTTACAGAGATTATTAGCGAATCAGCTCCAGTTTTTGAGAAATCATCGATTGATGAATTTTATTTGGATTTAACTGGAATGGATCGATTTTTTGGAACAATAAAATATGCGTCAGAGCTTCGTCAACGAATAATTCGTGAAACAGGCTTACCTATTTCATTTGGACAATCCATCAATAAAACAGTGTCAAAGATAGCGACAGGGGAAGCTAAACCGAACAACCAAATTCACATTCATTATGGAACTGAAAAAGATTTTTTAGCGCCACTTTCTGTTCGGAAAATCCCTATGGTAGGATTAAAAACGTATCAAACGCTTTGTAGTTTGGGCGTAAAGAAAATACATACGGTTCAGGAAATGCCAATTGAATTGATGCAAAGTGCATTAGGTGAAAATGGAATATCTATCTGGAAGAAAGCACATGCGTTGGATAAAGCACCTGTTGAACCATACAATGAACGAAAATCTATTTCAACCGAACGAACTTTTGATAGAGATACCATTGATGTAATCAAACTTCGTGGAATATTGGCAGCAATGACAGAGAATCTGGCGTATCAATTGCGACGAGGAAATAAATTAACAGGTTGTATTACCGTAAAAATACGCTATTCAGATTTTCAAACTCAAACCCTTCAAAAACAAGTTTCTTATACTTCTGCCGATCATGAACTATTACCACTTGTAGCAGAATTATTCACCCGGATTTACAATCGGCGTTTGTTAGTTCGTTTGATTGGAATTCGCTTTAGCGCTTTAGTTTCTGGGCATTATCAATTGAGTTTATTTGGCGATGAAACTGATTATCCATCTTTATATAATGCCCTCGATCGTATTCGAAATCGTTACGGAGATCGTGCAATTATTCGTGCAATTGGCCTAGAAGCAAGAACCATTGGAGGGCATAATCCTTTTTCCGGCGAACCACCTGCGCTTTTAGCAAACAGAAGAAGTTGAAATCTGATTTTTAGAGCAATTAACATGATGCTGCATTCGTATTTTAGTATTAAATATGGAGTTCTGTCGCCCGAAGAGCTCATAGATTGGGCTTTTGCTTCAGGGTATCCGTATGCGGTATTGACAGATATTAATCATACGGGATCGGGATTGAGTTTTGTAAAACGAGCGCAAGAGAAAGAAATACAGCCTATTCTCGGAGCAGATATCCGAAATGGAATTGATTTGCAATATGTTTTATTAGCACAAAATAAAGAAGGATTTTTTGAGATAAATCAATTTATTACAACGCACTTGCAGAAAGAGATTCCATTCTCATCACGTGCTCCTGAATTCATCAATTGTTATGTAATTTATCCATTCGAAAAAGTGCCTTTAAAGTTGCAAGAAAATGAGTTCGTTTTTTTCCAGTCTAATCAAAATAAGGATTTTTTAAT
>JBIKQS010000279.1:0-3656 GCA_044349575.1 Crocinitomicaceae bacterium | reverse complement strand
TTATTTCCAAAATGAATATAACACACGCTTGAGTACAGAAGTAGCAACACGAAGTTTGTTTGTCACAGAGCAGGAAAAGAAAAATTTACATAAATCCCTTCAATTGTATTCTCATAAAACTGGAACGGCTTGGGTGATGAATGTTTTAGCATAATTTTTTTAGGACAGATTTATAAAAGTTCTCATTACAATTTATACCACCCCTACTTTGGTGTCTTTTTTTCGTTAACTTTAGATAACAAGGACACCAGTGCAAGAACCAAGTCAAGAATTAATTAACAAAGCCTATGCTTTCGATCGGAAGGCTCAATTGGAATTGTATAAACTGTGTTATCCTGTACTTATTAGCGTTGCGCGTCGTTATCGGAAAAATCATGAAGATCATCTTACATTGGTTAATAACGCCTTTCTAAAAATTATTCAATACCTAGATCGGTATCAGGAAGTTCGTTTTTACAGTTGGATAAAAAGAATTATTACCAATGAAATTATTGATGATTACAGACGCAATAAAAAATACAGAGACTTATTTCTCCAAGATGCACAAGTAGATGCGGGAGAATCTACAGTTGGAGATATAGATTTTCAGATAGAAAAAGAACATTTAAATGAAATGCTATTAAGTCTTTCAGAAGCATCCCGCACAGTTTTTAACTTGTTTGTGGTGGATGGATTTTCACACAAAGAAATTGGAGAAATGCTATCTATATCAGAACAAACCTCCAAATGGCATGTGAAAATGGCAAGAAAACGATTAAGAGAAGTACTAAATAAAGAATTGAGTCATGAGACACGATGAACAAGTAGATGATTTATTTAAAAATGGGTTTCAACCTGATTTTACGGAGGAAATCCCGCGTGAATTTTTAACCGATGTCAATGCAAGACTAGACCAATTGGAAAAAACTAAAAAACGACCCCTTGCAATTTGGTGGGTATCCGGAATTTTAAGCGTTTTTGGAATACTAATTTTTGTGTATACAATTAATTCCAAAGAAAATAGCGTAAATCTTTCTGTTAAAAGTAAAGTTTCCAAAGCTTCATTGGAGAAAAATGCTCATGTTAAAATTGCAACAACAGTAAGCTCAAATTTCATTGCTAAGAATGCTAACGGGCAACTAAATAATTCAAAATCCAACAACATTATTGATCAAAAGAATACTAATTCAACGAAAGAATCATTAAATCACCCTGAATTTTTACTGAATCAAAAAACAGAGTTAGAAAAAACAAGCTCTAGTGAAAAGAGACTAAATCGAATAACTAAAACCACAACAGCTTCTCGGGAGTCTATAACCCTGAATGAAGAAGAAGTATTGTTGGATAAAAGTAGTTCTTTAGCAAACGAAGAGTTAGCAAAAGCAGTTCAAAAGGAAACAATCCTAGATTCAACTCAGGTAAATTCTGAAGAAAAAACTGCGACTAATGCCGTGAAGAATGATTCTACCATCCTCAACGCGGTGAATGAAAATCCCATTTCGGTGAATGCAACTGATAAAGGTAAAAAGCAAAAGTTAAATTATTGCTTCGGTTTCTATTCAGGTGTTAGTGAAATATTTCACCAAGTCCTAGCTCCAAATAATATTTCTGTTGCATGGACAAACTCTATTTCACCAGAAGAATATAGAAATAAAAGAAAAATGGAGGAGAAATCGCTAACGTCATGGGATATGGCTATTCGTTTTGGAATTCAGTATCGTAAATTTACTTTTTCAACCGGTGTCGATTATTTTGTTTTGGGCGAGCGTACTGATTATTCCAATGTGACCTACAATGCGCAATACCAAAATAAATATCAATTTGTGAATGTTCCACTTGTGATAGGCTTTCAAATTCAAAAAGGGTCTTTTGGTGTACAACCATCTATTGGTGTATCATTGGGGTTTTTGGCAAAAGATGTTACTGGCTTTTATTTGAACCTAGACAACACATCTTCATCTTATCAAGCGAATATAAGCAAGGTAATAAGTACACTACATGCAGGTGTTGAAATATCCTACTTTTCTCAATCTGGAATTAAAGTTTCGGTAAGTCCAGTTTACAGAAAGTCCTTAACACCAGTTGTACAAAGCGAACTTGTAAGAAACAGTTATTCAACGCTGGGATTACAACTTGGAATTGGTTATCGTTGGTGATTTCTGAATAATGTGATAATAATTAAAACCAAATTACACGTAAAATAAAATTTCATTGTAATTTAAAAGACTTCAAATTCAGTGCATTCCCTTGGTATTTCAGAATGTTTTCGTACCTTTGCACCCCTAATTAATTTTTTTATTATGAATTTATACGAAACTGTTTTCATTTTAACTCCCGTTTTGTCTGATGATCAGGCAAAGGAAGCAGTGCAAAAGGTAGAGAAAGAAATACAATCTCTAGGCGGAAAAGTCCTGCACACCGAGAACTGGGGCCTCCGCAAATTGGCTTATCCAATTCAAAAAAAATCAACTGGTTTTTACTTTTTAATCGAATACAGCGCTCCAGGTACTTTGGTGGCTGATTTTGAATTAATGATGAAACGCGATGAAAGAATGATCCGTTTTTTAACAGTAAAAATGGATGAGCATCATGCTGCTTATGCAGAAAAACGTAAAGTGCGTTTGGGATATAAAAAAGCAGAAGCATAATTAATTGTTGAATTTTAAATTAAAAGGATATGTCAAACGATATTAGATACCTAACCCCTATAAATATTGATATTAAAAGGGAAAAATATTGCCGTTTCAAAAAAAGCGGAATTAAATTTATTGATTACAAAGATGCTGACTACTTATTAAAGTTAGTTAATGAACAAGGTAAAATTTTGCCAAGAAGATTAACAGGAACTTCAGCAAAATATCAGAAAAAAGTTAGTCAAGCAATTAAACGTGCGCGTCACTTGGCTTTGATGCCTTATGTTGCCGATTTATTAAAATAATTAAATAGTCATGGAAGTAATCTTAAAGAAAAATGTAGATAAACTTGGCTACGCCAACGAAATCGTTAAAGTTAAGCCAGGATATGGAAGAAATTTCTTAATTCCTCAAGGATACGGTATTTTAGCTACTGCTTCAGCGAAAAAAGCGCATGAAGAAGTAATGCGTCAAAAAGCTCATAAAGAAACTAAATTGGCAGCAGAAGCTAAAGAATTGGCTACAAAACTTGCTGAATCTAAAGTTTCTATAGTAACAAAAGCTGGTGAGAATGGTAAAATCTTTGGTTCTGTTAATACAGTTCAATTATCTGAAGCATTGAAGAAAGCAGGATTTGAAATTGATCGTCGTTCTATTAGCATCAAAAATGAACCAATTAGAGAAGTTGGAACATTTGAAGCTGAAGCAAATCTTTACAAAGGGGTTAAGCAATTATTCTCTTTCGAGGTAGTAGCAGAATAAGAAAAAAGAAAATTATTTTTTGGAGGGAGCTATTTAGCTCCCTTTTTTATTTCATTAAAAATTGTTTCTACTGCAATATTTTCAATGCAATTACATTCTTTCTTTTTCTTACAAAAAGAACAGTTTGGGTCATAAACTATGGCTTGTGATTTTATCCCTAAAGGTTTCCATCTCCCCGGATGAATAGGTCGTTTTGAAGAAAATAAGCCAAGTGCTTGAATGTTACAAAGTCCAGCTATATGAAGAGGTCCAGTCGAACAAGCCACTAACGTTGTACTTTTG
>JBIKQS010000040.1:0-11897 GCA_044349575.1 Crocinitomicaceae bacterium | reverse complement strand
CAACAACTGAAATTCTGATTTCATTGAAAGATGAAAACCCTTTTTTAATAATGGATTCTGATGCAGATACTTCGTTGTTTGGCGTCTATATAACAGATCCTGATGGTATTCAAAAGAGAGTACCATTTATGGATGCTAATGGAAATACTGTAATGGAATGGATTCCTGCGAATACGCAAAACAAGCGATTTAAAATTAATTTCCCTACCTATTTTGAAAAATCTGGAACCTATAGTTTGTTAGTGCAAGGCAGTGATAAATCAGGTAATTTATCCGGTGATTTGGAGTATAAAATAGATTTTGAGGTCATTCACGAATCAATGATTACGCAAATAATGAATTATCCTAATCCATTTTCTACAAGTACGCGTTTTGTTTTCACATTAACTGGTGACTACATTCCAGATGATTTTCAAATCCAGATTATGACCGTTACCGGTAAAGTTGTTCGAGAAATTGATGAGGTAGAATTTGGCCCAATGTCAATAGGTAGGAATATTTCTGAATTTGCTTGGGATGGTAGAGATCAATTTGGTGATTTATTGGCTAATGGCGTTTATCTATATCGAGTAAAAGCTAAAATAAATGGTGAAGATATCAAGCGATTGGAGTCGGGAGCAGATGCCTATTTTAACAAGGAGATCGGTAAGATGTACTTAATACGCTGATTAGAAAAACTTGCAACTAAAAATAGCCGTATCATCGTCATATTTTTGCTTTCCTTTCCAACTTTCGAGCTTTGAGAAAATAATTGTATTCATATCTTCCATTGCCAAATCAGAATACATCTCAACATTTTTTATCAAACGTTCTATTCCGTACTGCTCTTCCTCTTCATTTTCTAACTCAACAATTCCATCCGTGTACAATATTAAACTTGTATTCGGTGTTATATGTAAATGGCCAACTTTCACCGAAGGAAGCTCATCCAACATTCCAAGACCGGTACATCCGCTTTCGAGCATGAAAATCTCTTTGTTTTGATACAATATGGGATGATTATGACCAGCATTGACGTATTTCAATTCGTGTGTAAATCCATTATAGTGAGCAATAAAAAAGGTAATGAATTTTTCGCCATGTGTTGCTCTAACAACTTTCTTATTCAACTCCTCCATGAGAAATGGCAATTCAAAATTTTGATACTTGAGAACTGTGCGAATGGTTGCCTGAAAATTTGCCATTAATAGAGCTGCCGATATTCCCTTGCCTGAAACATCAGCAATACACATGATATATTCTTCATCTCCCAAAGGAATGAAATCGTAATAGTCACCGCCGATAGCATGACGGGGAATATAGCGAGCTGATATATCTAGTTTTTTATTGGAGGGTAAATCTGTTGGAAAAAGCAATTTTTGCATTTCACGAGCAACCTCTAATTCTTTATTAATTCTTTCCTGTACAAGGCTTTTTTTCGCTAATGATTTATTTTCAATAGCTACAGAAATAATATTAGTAATTGTTTGTAAAAAGGTAAGGTTGAGTGAGTCTTCATGTGAAACGGATGAATTGGCTGTTTTTGAGATCAAAAGGTAGGACAAAGGTTTCTCTTCATGTATAACCGGAACTACCGCTTGAAATTCGTTCAATAAATCTGAATTTGACGAGGCTAACATGGTAATTTCTCTAAATCGCAAGAGTGATTTGGTAAAATCATCCAATACAATCTTTCCTTTTATGCCATGTTTTATTACCGTATTCCAAGTTTCTTGTCGTTGAATAAATACAATTTTAGTTAGCCCAAGTTGCTCCTTAAGAATAAAGGTAAATATTCGAACAAGCTGTTCAACAGGCCCGTTTTCATTTATTGCTTTCGTAATTTGGAGTAAGGAATTGAGCTGAATTTCCTTCAGGTGATTTTGCTGTTCTAATAATTGAATTTTTTTCTCAATCATTGCTTAACTTATCTAATATACCTGGTAGTTTTTTCAAAGCAATAATCTCCCGAAACTTTTCTTTCGCCTCTTCACAAGGACTTCCGAAATAGGTTTTTCCTGCCACTAAGTTTTTTCCAATTCCGGATTGAGCATATACAGTAACGTTGTCTTCAATTGTAACATTGCTAGCACAACCAACTTGACCCCATAGGGTAACGTGATTTTTTATAGTTACACAGCCCGCTATTCCAACACCAGATGCCATCAAACAATGTTCCCCTACTTGTGTGTCATGACCAATATGTACTTGATTATCAATCTTTGTACCTTTGCCAATCCTAGTCATGCCGGTGACACCTGCATCGATTGTGCAAAGTGCGCCAATTTCAACATCGGATTCCAAATGTACACCGCCGCACGTATGCATTCGATCAAATCCACTTTCCTTTTTTTTATAATAAAATGCGGAATGACCAAGTACGGTATTAGGGCCGATAATCACGTTGTTTTCAATAATTGTATTGTCCCCAATGAAAGCTCCCGCCATAATTTTACAATTCTCGCCAATGGTTATATTCGATCCAAGAAATACGTTTGGAAAAATAAGAGAGCTGGGATGTATGAGTTGATTTTGTGGGTTGTGCGAATCTTTTTCAGGCATAAAATGGCGCGTCAACCGATTGAATTCATCAAAGGGTGTTTGAGAAATAATTAGTGCCTTTCCAACAGGGCAAGTAACCTCTTTATTTATAATTATTGTAGTTGCTGCAGAATGTAATGCTTTATCGTAATATTTTGGGTGGTCAACAAACACAATGTCCCCATGTTCAACCATATGAATTTCGTTAATCCCAGTAATTTTATGTTCAGGATTTCCAATGTATTCACATGAAATCAAGTCACAAATCTCTGATAAGGTAAATTCTTTCGGTAATTTCATAACTAGGCACGATTTATACAAATGTAAAGGCAACCTACCTTTGTTTTTTCGCAATTACAACAAGTTATCCTTTAAAGGTTGTTAATTGTTCGTATCGCATTACGGTAAACAGAAATAATAATAGCTAATTTTGTAAAAAAAATAGACAAATGAAAAAGATGATTTATTTATTTCCTGTAATTCTGTTCCTAGTATCTTGTTCCTCTGGTGAACCTGAGGAGGTGCAAAATTACGATAAAGCTAATTCTGTCGATTCACAAGATGTTTCAAAAGTTTATGCAAAAGAAAAGGCAGAAGGAGATGCATTTCTGGCTAAAAACAAGCAAAAGAAAGGCGTTGTTACAACACCGTCAGGATTACAATATGAAATTTTGAAAGAGGGAAATGGCCCAAAACCAAAGGCTGAAAACTCAGTAAAAGTGCATTATACGGGTTATTTTTTAAATGGTAAAAAATTTGAAAGTTCATTGGATCAGGGACAGCCTGTAGAGTTTTCATTGGATGGTGTAATAAAAGGATGGACTGAGGGCGTGCAACTGATGAGTAAAGGCTCAAAATATAAATTTTACATTCCAACAGAATTGGCGTATGGCCAAAATCCACAACCGGGCGGACCAATACTTCCTGGAAGTACGCTGATTTTTGAAATTGAATTGTTAGATTTTAAGGAGACTGAAAATCAAATTGGCTTGAAATTTTTGGATGAAAACAAAAAGAAAAGTGGAGTTAAAGTAACGGCATCTGGATTGCAGTATGAGGTGATCAAACAAGGGAATGGTAAAATGCCTCAGGCAACGGATTTGGTAAAAGTTCATTATACAGGAACCTTAATTAACGGGACAAAATTTGATAGTTCACTAGATCGAGGCAAGCCAACAGAATTTAGGTTAAATCAGGTTATTCCTGGTTGGACTGAAGGGTTACAACTAATGAAAGTGGGTTCAAAATATAAATTTTACATTCCAAGTGAGCTTGCTTATGGTGAAAATCCTCCAGGACCTCCAATTCAACCGGGTAGCACATTGATTTTTGATGTTGAATTACTAGAAATTAAAAAATAGACGATGAAGCAAATAGTATTTTTTCTTTCTGTTTTGCTTTTGACTGTTTCATGTGGAGATGATCATAAAGGGACAGTTCAAAAAATCAAGTTCAAAAATGAGAAAGAAAAATTGTCCTATGCGTTGGGGGTAAATCAAGCTGAGTTATACTTCAATAAAGCCAATTTAAGTCCAGAAGATTTTAATCAAAATAAAATGATTGAAGGTTTTTCCAATGAACTTAAAACAGATTTTGAAATTGATTCAGCTTGTATAAAAACCACTCAGCTTTTTTTAGGGAATGGACAACAAGAAATCAATGATAGATTCATTATGGAAGGTTCATATTGCATCGGAAAGATGAATGCTCAAAACTTCATGCGGATTTGGAATAAACCTGGCGCACTAGAGAAACTAGATTTAGCATTTGTTAAATTAGGGTTTAAGGACGTTGTTCAGAAGAAACCATTATCACTAACTAAGGCAGATCGATCTTTATTAATTAAAAATTACTACGAGAAATTAGTAGAGGACTTAACAAAGGTTATGTTAGATACTGTAATGGTTAAGAAAAATATCCAAAAAATTGAAAATGAAATCTTAATTGAGACCATTGAAGAAGGAAATGGAGCTGTTCCCACTGATTCCTCAGATGTCGTTATTGATTTTATTCTAAGTACCCCGTATGGTGACACGATGGAGAATAGCTTTAAACGACCAAGTGAAAAGAAAGAACCTGCATTTAATATTCAACAAATGTATGAAGGTTGGTCACTTGCTTTTCCGAAAATTAAGCAAGGTGGAACCTATCGCGTTTACATTCCATTTGATATGCACAAAGATCCACGTCTACCATTTCCGTATATTATATATTACATAAAACTCAAAAACGTAGGGCCAAAAGGTTCACTAATAAAAGTTGATCAAAAGGAGAATCTCCCTAAAATGGGCAATCAGAACATGAGATCAACCAACTAATTCATAGAAAGATTTATTACATGAATTTCATAAAAAAAGTCGACTGTGTGAGTCGACTTTTTTACTTGTTATGCTTTACTTTTTCTATTTAGCTGCATCATATTTTTCAGAAACAACATCCCAGTTTACTACATGAAAGAATGCTTGAACATAATCTGGTCTTCTGTTTTGATAATGTAAATAATACGCGTGTTCCCACACATCCATACAGAGTATTGGTGTTCCCGAACAACCTTCTCCCATCAATGGATTGTCTTGATTGGGTGTTGAACAAATTTCTAATTTACCATCGGTAACACACAACCAAGCCCATCCAGAACCGAAACGAGTAATTCCAGCCTGTGCAAATTTCTCTTTGAATGTATCAAACGAACCGAAAGTAGCATTAATATCGTCTGCCAAAGCTCCAGAAGGCTGTCCGCCCTTGTTTGGTCCCATAATTTCCCAAAACAAATTGTGATTCCAGAAGCCGCCACCATTATTTCTTACTGCGGGTTTATCCATACAATTTTGTAGAATTTCTTCAATTGATTTATCTTCTAGATCAGTACCAGCAATGGCATTGTTTAGATTTGTAATATACGCTTGATGATGTTTGGAATGGTGAATTTCCATAGTTTTGGCATCAATATGAGGTTCTAATGCGTCATACGCATATGACAATTTTGGTAGTTCGAAAGCCATAATTTTAAAGTTTAAATGAATATTATTTTTTCAAATTTAATCAGAAAAAGAACAATTTTTGGAACTTAAAGTTCTTTAAATAAAAATTATTTCTTTCGTTGATAACCAAAGGTTGGCATTCGATCCAATTTGAATTAAGTCTAGGTCCATGAAAAATAATTATCTTTGCCAAAATGTTGACTGAATTAATAGTTCAACTTTTTTTTTAATCGACATTTCTAATTGCATGGTTCTTAACGTGTTGTATTCTTTAATTTAATTTCATGAAGCAATTTATACCTGTGTTCTTATTTGTACTAGTTTCAATTACTGCAATTTCTCAATGTGAGAATTTCAATCCCTATGGAATTGTCAGTGCTCCCACATCTGGAACTGCAACTATTTCGACATGCTCCTATCAAACAGAGTATTCTACTATAGATAATGTATTAGCTGCTACGATTTACCAATGTGAAATTTTAAACGGGGGTTTTGTAACAATTCGTGAAGGATCTCCTAATGGTCCGGTGGTTGCATCAGGTGTAAGTCCACTTACTTGGTCAGCAGTTTCAGCAGGAACATATTATGCTCATTGGAATACGGACGCCAATTGTGGCACAGCGACTATATGTGAAACGACTACAATTACATACATCGGCTCTGCTTTTCCTTGTTCGGGTATTCCCGCACCAGGAAATACAATTAGTTCTGCCGGAAATTCAGCCTGTCCTAACGCAAATTTTAATTTAAGTTTACAAAATCCGATGCTTGGTTCAGGAATTATCTATCAGTGGTACTCGTCAAATGATGGTGTTAATTATTCACCTATAGCAGGTGCAAATACCGTAACTTATTCTACTTCAATATCTTCTCCAACTTATTTTTATTGTTCAGAGGAATGTTCAGGAAGTTCAACTAATTCTACACCAGTTTATTTGACTGTTGCTCCATTCAATCAATGCTATTGTGTTCCTTCATATACAAACGGAACTAATTCAGGGGATCTTATTTCAAATGTAGAAATCGAAGGAACGCCCCTGTCTAACAACACAGGATTTGTAGCTGGAACACCAGCTTATATTTTTTTCACAGGTCAACCGAATTATACAGCAACTCTTGTTCCATCTAATTCCTATAATCTGAATATAGCTACTGGTGAATGGGGAAATCAAGGGTATGCCGCTTGGATTGATTATAATGATGACGGCTTGTTTGATATTTCAGAAAGAATTGGCTATACTGCGGGGACAATAGGGAATGGATTAACAACTGGTCAAATAAATGACTCTTCTAGTTTTATAATTAGTCTTGCATGTTCACCAGCTTCAGGAACGCATCGTTTAAGAATAAGAGGCGCATTTAATGTTAATGGAGACCAAATTGACCCATGTTTAAATTATGGATTTGGTGAAACAGAAGATTATGAGATTAGCATTGCACCCCCTCCTGCGTGTCCATCCGCTGGTTTGGTGTTAAGTTATACAGCTACAGAAACAACAGCCACTGTTGCATGGGATCTCGGATGTTCTAGCGCAACAAACTTTAATGTTGAATATGGACCCGCTGGTTTCACGCAAGGAACAGGAACGCTTTTATTGAATCAAACGGTAAGTACTCTAAATAATCAGGCATCTTTTTCTGTTACAGGACTTGTTGGGACTACAACTTATGATTTTTATTATCAAGCTGTTTGTGGGCCAAATACAAGTTCTTGGTCTGCTACGAGTCAATTTACTACTGCATGTTCAGTTGTTACAGGTTTGGGTTGGTGTGAAGGTTTTGATGATATATCATCAACAGAGCAGTGTTGGACGGTTTTAAATCTAAATAATGATTTATCATCGTGGGATATGAATACGCAATTTGATCAACTTGACGGGAATAATTGTGCGTCTATAAATACAGATTTTAATAATGGAAATAACGAAGATTGGCTTATTTCACCTCAATTAAGTCTTGCGGGTACAGAGATTTTAACTTTTAATTACAAAGTCCTTAGTAATTTAGAGCCAAATAATTTGAAGGTAAAACTTTCAACTACAGGTAATAGTCCTGCTGATTTTACGCAAACACTTTTAAGTTTAGATACAATTACAAATACATTGTATCAAGATACATCCGTTAATTTAGGTTCATTTACAGGTAACGTTTATATTGCTTTCCATATTCCACAAGGTGGATTGGATGGTTGGGTTCTTTATTTGGATCAAATTTGTATTCAAGAATGTGTTCCGGCATCAATTCAAAATGATAGTATTGAAATCTGTCAATCAGCTGACTCATTAGATTTGGCTACAGTGTTGAATATCGGCCAATCGATCGGCCAATGGAGTTTTAATTCGCAACCAAATAGCCTAAATGGATCAATGCTCCAATTAAATGGATTAACTACCGGTATTTATCAAGCAAACTATTTGGTAAATAATGCATGTCAATCAACATCTGCTTCCGCTTATATTAGTTTGTATGAGGTTTCAAACGCAGGAATTGATAGTTCAGTTATATTATGTAAGAATCAACCTTTTGACCTCTTTAATGCATTAGGTGGTTCCTTTCAAATAGGAGGAACATGGTACGATCCGTCGAATCAACAATTACAAGGTTCTTCTATCGTTTCAAGCAATTTCCCTGGTCAATACAATTATGACTACATAATCACCAATGGAGTTTGTCCGAGCGATACTTCGAATGCCTTGATTATTGTTAATGATTGTATTTTTAGCAGCGTAGAGGAGATTAATCCTCAATCGATTACTCTTTACCCAAATCCAACTGATGGATTATTGAATTTGTCAATGTCAAATGAATGTGAGTCTTGCATCCTTGAAGTGACTGATATTGACGGGCGAGTGGTTTATACGGATAAAATACAGAATACAGTTAATGGAAATTTTGTTATCAATCTAGATAGAATATTACCGGGAATGTATTATTTAAATTTGATTGATGCAAACCATAGAACTATTATTAATTTTATAAAGAAATAAAACAAAAGAAAATTGCGAAGGAGATCTATCGGGTCTCCTTTTTTTATTGATTGTAGGATTTACATATAAACATGCTTAATGATGGACACAAAACGTACAGAGATTAATAAATTAGGTGAATTTGGATTGATTGACCATTTGGCAGCTTCCATTTCGTTGGTAAATTCCACTAGCCTAAAAGGAATTGGTGATGATGCTGCAGTTATTGACATTGGTAACGGAGATGTGTCCTTACTTTCTACCGACATGTTGATTGAAGGTGTTCATTTTGACTTAACGTATTTGCCTTTAAAGTATCTGGGATACAAAGCAGTAGCAGTAAATGTTTCAGATATTTGCGCAATGAATGGTGTTGCAGAACAAATAACTGTTTCTGTTGCCTTATCCAATAGATTTCCCGTTGAAGCAGTAGAAGAATTATACGATGGAATTAAATTAGCTTGCTCAAACTATAATGTGGATCTAGTGGGTGGTGATACAACGTCGTCGCTTTCTGGTTTGGTAATATGTATTACTGTAGTCGGAAGAGCAAAAAATGAGAATGTAGTTTATCGATCAGGCGCAAAGGAACATGACCTCATTGTAGTTACCGGAGATCTGGGTGGTGCCTACATGGGACTTCAAATCCTAGAGCGAGAAAAAAGAGTCTTTAAAGAAAATCCTCAAGTTCAACCAGATCTTGATGGTCACGACTATATTTTACAACGTCAAATGAGACCTGAAGCGCGAGTTGATATTATTAAATTCCTTAAAGAATTAGAAGTTTGTCCTACGTCCATGATTGATATTTCTGATGGATTGGCATCTGAACTTTTGCATATCTGTAAAAGTAGTTCTGTTGGATGCCATATTTACGACGAAAAAATCCCTATTGATGCACAAACTTCAATGACCGCTCTTGAATTTGAATTAGATCCAAGTACCTGTGCATTAAATGGAGGCGAGGATTATGAATTACTCTTTACCATTGCTCAAAAGGATTACGAAAAAATCAAAGGAAATCCCCATATGACAATCATTGGGCATATAACAGATCCAAATGAGGGCATGTATTACATTGATAAGCAGGGAACTGCTGTGGAGTTAAAGGCTCAAGGCTGGTCTCATTTTTAATTCGCGAAACTTTATAATTCTTCCTCTTCTTCTTGAACTTTTTCTGGTTCTTTTGACTTCTCCTTTTTAGTGGGTTTTTCTTTAGTAGATTTTTTTACCTTTTCAGGATTAGTTTTTTCATCTTTATTGGAGGATTTTTTATCTGGTTTTTCTCCTTGATCTTTACTTTGCACGCCTCGTTCTTCCTGTTTTTCTTTGGTGATATCTTGTCCGTATTCGTTCCAATATTTTTCAGAAACTATTTTTCCTTTTTCATATAAAATCTCTGATTTTTGTTGATAGTTTTCATAATATTCTTTGAACCATCCTTGGGGAGTACCTTTTACGTAGTTTTCTTCAAATTTTATGGAATCATTCGAAAAATAAAGAATAAATGTTCCATTTTTTACACCCTCTTTCCAATTTTCTTCAAGCATTATTTTACCGTCATTAAAATAGGAAATACACTTCCCATTTTCCTTTCCGTTTTTAAAGTTTTTATCATTGATTAAAATCCCTTCCTTCGTATATTTTTTGTAAGTACCATCCAACTGTCCCATTTTATAATTTACTTCTGATTCAAGTTTTCCGTTTGAATAATAGAGTTTTTGAACCCCATCCAAAATAGATTCAATCTGATCTTTTTTTGAAATGACTTTGTAATTATTAAAAGCAATGGTGTCGCCATTTTGCTGCAGGGATAATTGAGGCCCATCAAGTTTACCAAGTACATAATTGGCAATATCTTTAACGGCATTCGTGGAATCATAGAACATTTCAATTAATCCATCAAATTTCCCCATTACTTTAACCCCTCTTTCCTGAATGCAACCCGATTCATAATTTGAAATATAGTTCCCGTTTATATTTCCATTTTCTACCTTAAATTTAAATCTGGTTTTTTCATTGTGCGTATAACAAGCTTCACATTCCCCATTGAATGGTTGTGTGTTGTGGTTCCAAAGAATGATATTTGTTCCTGGCTCAATTATTAGTTTCTCATCAAAATTGACAATCCCTTTCTTTCTTCCGCAGTCTGAAACTAGGTAGCCTTCTGCATCAATACTATCTTCATAGCATTTCTTTTGACTAAAAATTGTTTGCGTTAAGAAAATGAGGGTTAAAAAAAACAGCGTATTTTTCATATTATTCGATTATAATTTTTTTCTTTTGAATTTCTCTTTCATTCAAATAATTGGTGAATTCTAGTTCAATGCAATACATTCCTGAACTGAATTTATGGGTTAATGTTACAACACTCGTGTTTACTAATTTTTCTTCCCAAATTATCTTGCCAAACATATCAACTATTTTAATCTGAGGATCCGATGCTGATATTGGAATGGATAGGGTACAAGCTGCATTTTCAGAAACCGGGTTTGGAAAAATGACAAAATCTTGGGTTGTCGGTATCTTGGAAAATAATTCCCTATTAAAATTAAATAAATAAAAACCTGTATTTCTATCAGAAATTAAAATACGTCCGCTTGGCAATAAGGTATGAATCCCCCATGCACCCCACATGGAAAATGTATTGCCAGATTCGTCTTCATGAGTATCATAATAGGCAATTTCGTGCGGAGGGTTTGCACGCAAATCAAATATGCGTAACCCATCGTTATAATAGGCTATAAAAGCGAACTCGTTGGTGCATTGTATGTTGTGAGCAGTTTTGTCATACGGTTCGTTATCGGTTCCAAATAAGCTCTGTATTGTAAAACTAAAATCAGCATTCAATTTTGCTTTTTTAACTTTTGTTCCGGCTGTTTCATCTGCAAAAACATAGGTAGTATTGTCTGGGCACAACCAACCCTGATGGTTGTATCCTTGTTCTTGATAAAACGAAAAATTGCTTTTGAAAATGGGTTGATTAGGGTTGGTAAAATCATAAACTCGAATTCCTTCAAATCCACAATTGAGGATGGCTAAATTATTACGTACGAATATATCGTGAACCTCAAAAAGATCCTCCGGCCCATACCAAACCAATGAAGGATTAAGTGGGTCTTGTAAGGAAAAGACTTTTAAGGGCACTAAACTCAATTCTTGACCATTTAAAAATGGGGTTACGGAGCAAGCGTATAATAATGCGTTTGTAGAATCGATGAATAAATTATGAATTTTCCCAATTTCTGTATTTTGAATGTCTTGAACAAGTGAAACAGAATCAGGCAAGAAGGATAAATCGATAATTTGCAAGCTGCCATTTCCTTCATCTCCAGAGGCATACAAATAATTTTGATAGTTCTTGTATTCTCTTGTTATTGCCTGTGCTGAGACATATCTACCAGGAACAAAATCTATAAATTGAAAAGTA
>JBIKQS010000277.1:0-3698 GCA_044349575.1 Crocinitomicaceae bacterium | reverse complement strand
AATGGTTCAAAGCGGGTTCAGCACTTAATTTAATCAAGCTTGCTCAAGCATAAATAAATTAAAACGAGAATTTAAATTGAAAGTCGTCCTTGAGGCGACTTTTTTATTTTGATTGATTTTTTTCTTAAAAGATCTAATCGCCAAAAAATAGGAAAAACTTAATTCAATTGCAATAATTACCAATTTTTGGTATATTTAATCTTTCAAATTAAAATTCATGGGCAAGAACACATCTATTTCACTGGGTAATCATTTTGAACAATTTATCAATAATGAAATAAAATCAGGACGATACGGATCAGTAAGTGAAGTAATTCGTACAGCACTGCGCCTACTTGAAAGTGAAGAAAGAAAATTGAATGAAATACGAAATACTTTAATTACAGGTGAACAAAGTGGTTGGGTTGAAGATTTTAATCCTGAAGATCAGTTAAAATCACTCCAGAGTAGATATAATAAGAAGTAGCGACCTAGTTTTCATGAAAAAGCTTGAATTAAAAATAAGTTCTGAAGCATTTTTGGATCTTGAAAAAATATGGATTTATACTCTTGAAAAGTGGTCCAAAGAGCAAGCTGATAGATATTACAAGCTTATAATTAACGAAATTGATTTTCTAAGATCTAATTATAATTCTGGGAAATCAGCTGAGCAAATAAGAAAAGGATATAGAGTTTCTTTTGTAAAATCACACATTATTTTCTACAAAATAGAAAATGGACAAAAATTAGAAATAATACGGATACTTCATCAAAGCGTTAATATTGACGAGTGGTTAAAATAAGATAGAAGTAATAAAAGTTAAATTATAAAAATCAAAGAATGACCCTTCTCAAATTAACCAACATAATTTTATTCATTTTTGTTTTCTCGAAACCAACGGTTTTTTCTCAAAACAAGGCTGATACAACATTAATTAAACAACACCTAACCACAATTACAAAACGCGACAAAGCAAGGCATTTTATGAATCCAGATGAACTGGACTCTGTAGCTGCATTTCTTTATCAAGAATTTAGTAAATCAGCAGATTCAGTTTATTACCAAACATACAGTGCAAACGGGACAACGTATAGAAATGTAATTGCCATTTTTGGAATAAAAAATCAAAAAAGAATAATCGTCGGAGCACATTACGATGTTTGCGGTAATCAAGAGGGTGCTGATGACAACGCTAGTGGAACAGTTGGGCTTTTAGAGCTCAGTCGAATGTTACACGGTGCTGAATTAAATAATCGAATTGAATTAGTTGCTTACACCTTAGAGGAACCTCCCTTTTTCCGAACTGAGTATATGGGAAGTGCCATTCACGCAAAATCAATTGAAAAAAACAAAGACGATATTCTTGGAATGGTTAGTTTGGAAATGATTGCTTATTTCGATGATAAAAAAGGAAGTCAAGAGTATCCCCTTGGCATTTTAAAATGGTTTTATGGTGGAAAAGGAAATTACATCACGCTAGTCCGAAAAAATTCAGCAGGTAAATTTGTGAAACGGTTTATACGGAATTACAAAAAAACGAAGCAAATTAAAGCTAAAAAGTTTGCAGCTCCTCGCTCTCTTCCGGGAATTGATTTTTCAGATCATCTCAATTATTGGGATTTAGGAATTGATGCTTTAATGATAACCGACACCTCCTTTTATAGAAACAAGAATTACCACAAAGAAACTGATACAATGGAAACATTGGATATAGCTCGGATGGCTAAAGTTATTCAAGCCACTTATCAAGTTTTAATTTCCTATTAAAGGATAAAGATTCGTACTTTTGTAGTATGAAAGATATGAATTTTTCAATTGAAGAGATACGTGCTCAATTTCCCATTCTTGAGCGTTCAGTAAATGGAAAAAAATTGGTGTATTTTGACAATGGGGCGACCTCTCAAAAGCCACAATGTGTAATTGATGAAATTAATACGTACTATTCATTTGAGAATGCAAATATTCATCGAGGAGTGCATTATTTAAGTCAGGAAGCTACCACCAAATACGAGCAAGCCAGAGATACTATTCAAAACTACATTCATGCAAAAGAATCGTGTGAAGTACTATTTACCAAAGGAACAACGGATTCCATAAATTTAGTGGCTTCATCTTTTGGTGAAACATTAAACGAAGGTGATGAAATTTTAATTTCATACATGGAGCACCATTCTAATATTGTTCCGTGGCAAATGTTATGTGAACGAAAAGGTCTCAAATTACGCGTAATACCAATATACGAAAATGGAGAATTGAATTTGGAAGCGTTTGAAAGTCTTCTTTCAGAAAAAACAAAACTACTTTCAATTACACACGTTTCCAATACCTTAGGAACAATCAATCCGGTTGAATATCTTATACAACGAGCGCATGAAGTTGGTGCTAAAGTTTTAATTGACGGTGCTCAAAGTATTCAGCATTTCCCCATCAATGTTCAAGAATTAGGTTGTGATTTCTTCGCCTTTTCCGGACACAAGGTTTTTGGTCCAACTGGCGTGGGTGTTTTATACGGAAAAAAAGAAATTTTAGACGCAATCCCACCCTATCAGGGAGGAGGAGACATGATTTCAAAAGTTACTTTTGAAAAAACAACATACAATGAGTTGCCTCATAAGTTTGAGGCCGGTACACCACATATTTCAGGAGGAATAGCCTTAGGAAAAGCATTTGAATTCATGAATAGTTTGAATATTGAGGAGATTATCAATCATGAACATGCCCTACTTAACTTTGCTGAAGAAAGACTCAATCAAATTAGTGGATTAAAAATAATTGGCACCGCAAAAAGGAAAGCAAGTGTTGTATCATTCGTAGTTGATGGAATTCATCCTTTTGATGTAGGAACTCTGTTGGACAAACAAGGAGTTGCAGTCAGAACAGGACATCATTGTACCCAACCACTCATGGATTTCTTTCAGATTCCTGGAACTATTCGAGCATCATTCGCCATGTATAACACTTTTGAGGAAATTGATCTTTTTATTCATGCACTTGAACGTTCTATTGCAATGTTAAAATAATGCAGGATACGATTGTTTTTTACGATGGAGATTGTGGATTGTGTAGTTATGTGGTTCAATTTATTTTAAAAAATGAACGTGAAGAAAAATTGATGTTTTGCTCTTTACAAAGTGAATTTGCCATCGAATTTTTAAATAAAAAAGGATATGATGCGACTTTGTTGAACACCTTGTATCTTTCAAGAGGATCAAAGATTTATCGTAAATCCAGTGCAGCAATACAAATTATTCGTTTTTTAAAACCAAAATGGTGGTTTTTTCTTATTTTTTGGATAGTTCCATATTTCATTCGCGATGTCATTTATAATCTAATTGCTAAGCTTCGCAAAAAAATTGTGCCTACAGCTTGTTCCATCGAAAAAAGAAATTCAACTCGCTTTATCGCCTAAGATTATACTCAATATTCAAAATTCTATATAACAGAAATAAGAATGTCATTTATGCTGATTCAACTATCGTAACATTGTCTCAATCCGTTCTGAAAATTCTTGACTTAAATTAGAATTATCCTAGTATCTTTGAATTTAATGGTCAAGGATAAGGTAATTTTAGGAATAGACCCAGGAACAACCGTTCTTGGATATGGTATTATTCATGTTCAGAATAATAAATTATCGATGTTAACCTTTGGCATTGTTCAATTGTCTAAGTTGACAAATCAACCCGATAAATTAAAAAGGATTTTAGATCGATTGAAT
>JBIKQS010000276.1:0-3715 GCA_044349575.1 Crocinitomicaceae bacterium | reverse complement strand
AGGAACACCTGCTCTTACCCTCACTTGATTAACAAGTTGTTGTGCCAATGAATTATTACCTAAATGGAAATGTGCTTCAGCCGCCATAAGTAAAACATCGGCATAACGAATAACGCGATAATTAACTGGACTTGTGAGATCATTATCAGGCAAACCAATTTCTCCTTGACGCTTAATGTATTTATTGTTGTAATAACCTGTATGACCACCTGCACCAATTGCATAGGTGATAGATGATGGATCTGGTTGAGCAGCTATAAATGCCTCAATATCAAGAATTGTGTGTCCTCTTCGAGGATCAATCGGTGAAAACGCGTTGTACAATTCTTGAGTTGGGAGGTTATAACTATTTCCATCACCATAAATAGGGCCATTGTATTGACGAATGCCTTGAAAACCTGGAGCAGCATTTCCTTCCAAACATATTAAACAACCGTATCCACCACCTTCAAGACCTGTATATTGAACATCAAAAACAGTTTCAGTATTATTTTCATTTGATACGCTAAATAAATCTCCGTAATTTGGAATTAGACTGTAAAGACCACTATTTCTTACTTCATCCAATAAGGTAGCGGCTTCTGAAAATTTATCTTGATACAAATAGGCTTTTCCTAACAAGGCTTGAGCTGCACCTTTTGTAGCTCTTCCTTTTTGTGCTGCAACGGGATTGAGAACACTTATGGCAAATTGCAAATCTTCTTCAATTTGTGCGTAAATCTCTGCCGTCGGTGTTCGAGGTAATTGTTGCGCTTCATCAATCCCTAATCGTTTATCAATAATTAAAGGAACATCACCGAAAAATTTCACTAGTTCAAAATAGTAGTATGCTCGTAAAAATCTTGCTTCAGCGAGTACGTGTTGTTTTTCTGGAAAATCAATATTGTCTTTATTTTCCATTATGTAATTTACTCGGGTAATACCTGTGTAATTCCAACGCATGATATTTCTTAGTTCATTGTTTACTCCACCATGCGTCATGTTGTCAATTTGATGCAACCCTTGTGAGTCATTAACGCTTTCTCCACCTGCAATTGAATTATCGGAAGCTATTTCTCCAATCCAAAGTGACATAAAGCTCCCTTGTAACATATCGTAAGCTCCAGTTAAGGCACGGTCAAAATCATCTGGCGTACGAAAATAATTTTCGGCATCTTGCGCATAAGGCGGATCTACACTCAGGAATTTTTTACAGCTTGTAAATAGTAGTGCAATAAAACAGAAGAGAAGTATTATTTTATTTTTCATGATTAAAATGCGATTTGAATTCCACCCATAATTGTTTTAGCTTGAGGATACATTCCGAAATCTACTCCGGCACTCAGTGCATTCGCAGAACCTAGATCAGGATCGTATCCCATATACTTGGTCAATGTGATTAAGTTGTTAGCTGCAAAATAAACTCTAAGTGATTCTACTTTTGCTTTTTTGAGCCAAATTTTTGGTATTGTATACCCAATTTGAATATTTTTCAATCGAATGAATGAGCCATCTTCAACGTAATACGAAGAAAAAACATTATTTCTTGTTTCTCCTGTTGTCAATCTTGGATTGGTGAATGAAGATTCAGGACCAACCCAACGATCTATGACGTAACCCAATTGATTGGCAAAGGGTTGTTGACGCTCGTAATTACGAATTATTTCATTCCCGATGGCTGAGAAAATGTTGGAAGAAAAATCAAATCCAAAGAATTTAACATTTAGGTTAAGCCCCCAAGTGAAGTCTGGAATAGGTGACCCTAAATACGTTTTATCTGAATCATCACCAAAACTAATTTTACCGTCTCCGTTTTGATCAACAAAAATTAAATCACCCGGCTGAGCACCTTCTTGAACAACACCTGAGGCATCTATTTCTTCTTGCGTTTGATAAATACCCGCAGTTTCGTAGCCAAAGAAATAGCCGATAGCATATCCCTGCTGAAAACGGGTCGCAACATCTCCACCCACACTAAATGCCGCACCAGGAATGTAATCCACACCCTCGGGTACACTAGTCACTTTGTTCAGAATTCGTGAGAAGTTCAAACCTACATTGGTAGATACTTTCTTTTTTGGATTAGATTGATAGGATAACTCTAATTCAACGCCTTTATTCGACACATCGCCAGCATTGATGATGGGTGGATATCCTCCGGGACCATATGAGCCTACGATTGCTGTTACTTCAGGTTGAAACAATAAATCACGCGTGTTTTTGATAAAATAGTTTGTTGTTAGATTCAATTTATCCCACATGGTTAAATCCATACCTACGTTTAATTGACTTGTTGTTTCCCATTTCAAATCAGGATTAGAGGGACGACCTATGGCAACTCCTTGTGTCAAAACATCATCAAAAACATAAACGCCTTCTCCATTTAGTAGAGCTCGATACGAAAAATTAGGGATTTGATCGTTACCCGAAACCCCAAAACTAGCTCTGAATTTCCAATAATTGATCCACTTTATTTTATAAAAAGATTCATCTGATAATAACCAAGCAGCAGAAACTGTAGGAAACAAGCCATAGCGATTGTTTGGGCCGAATTTACTCGAACCATCCCTTCTTAAAATTGCGGAAATTAGGTACTTGTTTTTATACGAATATTCTCCTCTAACAAAGGCTGAAACCAAACGCTCCATAAATTCCCACGAGTAAACAGTATTCAATAAACCACCTGCTGCCATGTTGGCTGAAATATCGGCATATTCAACAGAGTTGTTTGGAATGTTAAACCCAGTTCCACCAAGTGCTTCCCCTCTTCGTTGAAAAACAGAAACACCAAAAGTTGCTTTCACACGGTGATTTGAATCTAAGTTTTGATCATAATTCATGAAGCTCTCGAAAGTTTGATCAACATATCCGGCTCTTTCTTCACTGACAGAAGCCCCTCTTTCAAGAAATACATCAGGAGCTATCTCTACTAAGGGCGATTCTAAATCGGCGTTTAAGGCTGTGTTTGCATATTTTCCTGGACCGTACCAAACAAGTGGTGAAAAAGTTTTACTCTTAACTTGAGCATAATTGTAATTGTATCTATTTGTGAAACTCCAATTATCATTGAATTCATAAATAAGTTCTTCTTTTCCGACGAATTTATCTGCAAAATTCCAATTGTACTGGTTTTCGATTTGTGCAATCGGATTTAGAATGTCACTTACTTCATCTAAATAGGAATAACTTCCATCAGGGTTTTTGATTGGTTCATTCGGAAATGCATTAATTGTATTGTATAATACGGAACCGATACCATTTTCCGGTAATGTATTTCGATAATCATTTGAATAAAGGAATACGGAATTCAGTTTTAATTTTTTACTGAGATCCGTGCTTAAATTTAAACGCGCATTGTAACGAGAAAAGTGAGATTTTGGTCCTCCAACTATACCATCTTGTGTGAAGTATCCAACACCGAGTGAATATTTTGTATTACCCGAACCACCTGTTATGCTTAGGTTGTGACTTTGAACGGGTGCTTTTTGAAATACGGAATCTTGCCAATTTGTACCAATACCCAGTGAGGTATTATTGAATGGCATAGCTTGACCTCCGAAAGCAAACATTTCATTTTTAATCACTGCATATTCAGAAGCATTCAATAAATCTAATTTGCGGCTTGTCGATTGAATCCCGTAATAGCTACTAAATTCTACTCTAGGTTTAGCATTCAATCTACCTTGCTTGGTTTCAACCAGAATAACGCCATTAGCTGCCCGAACACCGTAAATTC
>JBIKQS010000384.1:0-3731 GCA_044349575.1 Crocinitomicaceae bacterium | reverse complement strand
GAAAAACCATCAGAATCAGAAAAATTTTGTTTGTGATCACTTTGCGTCACTTTCTTTTTTCTTTTTCTTTTTCTTCTTGTTTGGTTTGTCGCGAATAATCTTAATTTTTTTGTAGCGACGTTTATTGAAACTATTGTCTGTAATACTACCTTCAGGAATGCGAATCGCCAAACCAATGGTATGTTGTAAATAATGTTTATTGGTTTTAAGAATATCCTGTGTAAAGGCAATTTTAGCCGCCGATTGTACTTGAATTCCTACATTTGATGAGATCCACAAATTTAATCCCACAGCTACATTTCCATTTACTTGCGTACCATAAATGGTTCTATTCGTCAAACCTAAACCATATGAAATGTAGGGATCTATTGTTTGACTAGAAGACATCATTCTTTGAAAGCTGTAACGAATATTTGCGTCTAATGAGAAAAATGAAGTTGTTGTTTTTAACGAATCTGGTCGAACAGCGATAGTATCAAATTTTCCAAATGCTAGGGAGGCTTCCCAACTCCATCCTCCATAATAATGTTTATCGACAAAAAATCGGGAAGGATATTGTAAACCTTTAATTACACCCATATCTTTCATAGGAGAAACCATATTCCAACTAGCTCCTACCATCCAATTGTATGAATCCTTATTTCGCTCTAATTGAGCTGGTTGAGCCCAACAAGAATATTGAAATCCAAACAATACAACTAATATACAAATTCGAACTATCATCAATTTTGGAAAATTAAGACAAAAGTAATATCAATAATGTATATCAAATAAATTAATTACACCTTTTTTGAATTAGTTTTAAACAAAAACCTTGTTGATAATAGATTTTTGATAAATAAAAAAAGAGGCCAACTAATGATGACCTCTTGAATTTGAAAGCAACTATTTTACTTTTTGATTGTAATTCGTTTACTTGATATAATTTCTTTTCCTTTGAAATTAATAGAATACGTTCCTGTTGAATAAGTGGATAAATCTATCTGAGTTTCAACCGCGTTTACATTCCATGTTCCACACAGTTTACCTGAGGCATCTACTAGCTCAATAATTATTATTTCTGCAGACAACCCTTTGATAGATATAATGCCGCTTGTTGGATTAGGATAAACAATAATTGAATTCATTTCAGAATCCTCTATACTTAGACAAGCATCTACCAAAATTGAGGAGGTAGATGATCCAGAGCATCCATTTTGTGTTACTGAATAAGTAATCGTATGTGTTCCTACACCTGCATTTGTTGGATTAAAGTTTATTCCACTTACTCCAGGACCAGAAAACGTTCCACCCGATGGAGATCCTGCAGGCAAAGCAAAAGATGGATCATAAACACACGGTGAAGTTACATTAGATAAATCAAAAGAAACTACTGGTATTGGATTTACATTAATCGTAAAGATAACCGGTGTACCAGTGCATGAAGCTAAAGTAGGAGTTACGGTTAACGAAGCTGTTCCTGCAGTTGCTGGTGTGAAAGTTGCTATATTTCCAGTTCCTGAAGCTCCCAAACCTATTGAAGTATTTGAATTTGTCCAGTTGTACGTTGTATTTCCGCTATTTCCAGTAAAGTTTATTGGGTTGGAAGAACTTCCTAAACAAACTGTTTGTGTACCTGGGTTAGTCACCGTTGGATTCGTATTTATTGTAGCTAAAACTGCGGTTCTGGCAGAAGTACAACCATTTGATGCTACTTCCACATAATAGGTCGTATTTGTAGAAATAGAAGGTGTAGTAAAAGTTGCTCCAGTCCCGAGTGCCGTTCCCCCAGTTGCAGCTGAAAACCATGAAATAGATCCAGTTGCCGATGCCGCGCTTAAAGAAACAGTACCAACACCACAGCGACTTCCTGGGGTTGTAGATGTTATTGAAGGAGTTTCATTAATTGTTATGTAATTTGTTTGAGTTGATGTATTACTTCCCATCGCATTTGTAGCTGTTAATGCTGCTGTATATGTACCTGGTGTCGTGTAGGTTACCGTTGGATTTTGAGAAGTACTTGTTGCCGGATTTCCACCAGTAAATGTCCATGAATATGACGACGGGCTTCCTGTTGACGTACTTGTATATTGAACCGTTTGTCCAGTACATGCAGATCCAGTTGGTGTAGACGTAAAACTTGCCGTTGGCGGTGAAGGAACAGAAGTGCCCGTTAAATTGATATTATCAACAAACAATCTATTACCATAAGCGGCCATGTTTTTAAAAGCTATAATTACGTTCGCTTGTCCAACATAACTCGTCAAATCAACCGTTTCTTGTCTCCATTGTGTAGCTGTTGGTGTAAATTGAGTTGTAATTGCACCAACCGTAGGCAAATTACCCGCTGCAACAGTGGTACCCGACTTATCATAGATAGTGTTCCATGTTGTTCCACAATCTGTTGAAACAATTACTTGCAAACCATCAGAGAAAGTTTGTCCATTCTGAGTAAATGGTGCATAAGCAACATGGAATGTCATTTGCGCCGCTGAATAACTTGTGAAATTTAATTTTGGTAATCGCATCTCATCTGAATTACCAGAATCGTCAAAATTATAATTATCAAATACCATTGAGTTACCCGCTGTTGGAGCCACACCGACTGTTGCACTTCTTGCCCAAGTTGTTGCACCACCATCAGTATTGATAATTGTCCATGCAGCTGGCGCAGTTGGAGGAAATGCTGTTGCAGTAAATCCTTCGTTAACTGGCAGTGCATTAGTAGAAGCACCCGTAACTGTTATATAACCTGTTTGTGTGGATGTATTTGTTCCATTCGTATTCGATACAGTTAATGACACATTATAAATACCTGCTGTATTAAAGGTAATATTTGGGTTTTGGGTTGTACTTGTCGCAGGAGTTCCGCCGCCAAATGTCCATGAATAAGATGTTGGTGCTCCGCTAGACGTGCTTGTAAATTGAACACTTTGACCTACACAAATATTAACATTGTTAGCAGTAAAGGAAGCAATAGGTGCTGATGGAGTTGATGAGTATAAATCTGAATCCCATGTACCACGACCAAAAGTAGCCGCTCTCAGACGACCTGTGGCATAATAGATTTCAAGATCACTCACCTCACAATTCGGAAGTCCTTGACTAAAATCTATCCACCCATTTGTGCTATTATCGCGATAATAAACACCAATATCAGTTCCAATGTATATTCCATCGCCACCAGTAGCTCCATTATGATAAACAACACAATTTACAGGAACATTAGGAAGCCCTGTAGAAATATTCGTCCATGAGGTGCCACCATTTATTGATTTGAAAACTTTGTTTGTAGCAGAATAACCCGAGTACGTAACGAAAACAACATTTGGATCTGTATTAGAAACAGCAACCCAAGTTGGAGCAACGGTTGTAGTTGGATTAGCACAAGCGGTAAATGTTGTTCCGCCATTTGTAGATTTAGAAACCCCTCCAGAACCAGTTTTCAAACTGTAAACAACCTGATTATTACTTGGAGCAATCGCTAATTCAATTATTGATCCTGTACCTTGAGGTGTTCCCATTGTATTCCAAGCAACAGTTGTCGCCCAAATATTTGAAGTTTTATATAAAGCAGCACGACCCGCAGAATAGGCAATATTTGCATCAACTGGATCTTGTTTTATAGGACTCACCCACTCTCCCTGACCAGCAGGATCTGCAATATCAGCAAATGTCGTTCCTCCTGTTAATGTTCTTGCATAATCACCATAGTACACCGAAGATATTTGTCTGTTATTATTAGTTCGATC
>JBIKQS010000275.1:0-3735 GCA_044349575.1 Crocinitomicaceae bacterium | reverse complement strand
TGGTAAAGATTCAGCGATGATTCTTCCGGTTTACCCTATTTTAAGAGCTGGATTGCATTATCAAATAGCTAAATATACCCATTTCAGAATTAGTGCTGGTCAAGGTATAAGATATCCCGCAGTAGCAGAGAGATATACACAAACTTCTGTGGGAGCATTGAATATTTTCCCAAATGAAACGCTAACCCCAGAAAAAGGTTGGGCAGGTGAAATTGGCATAAAGCAAGGTGTTAAAATAGGCGAATGGAAAGGAATGTTTGATGCGGCATGGTTTATCAATCGTTATCAAAATATGATTGAATTTACTTTTGGCGTGTACAACCCACCTTCAATTACTCTTTCTTTGGATGAGAACGATCCTGGATATATAAATAATTGGATTGGATTCAGGGCAAATAATGCAGAGGCTGCACAAATTACAGGATTGGATTTATCGTTCAACAGTATGGGGAAAATCGGCAAGTTTGAAATTATTTCACTTATTGGTTACACCTACATGAATCCCATTAGCTTAAATAATGATTCTGCGTATGTTGCATCTTTTAGTGATACAATTTCAGGAATGCTTAAGTATCGTTTTAGACATTTGGCCAAAGCAGATATTGAAGTGAATTATAAAAAATTCAGTTTTGGAGCTTCATGCCGTTACAATAGTTTTATGGCTAATGTCGATAAAGTTTTTGAAGAATCTATTCAAGGTATTTTTATTTTACCTGGACTTAAAGAATATCGAAAAATTTACAACAAAGGAAATCTTGTATTTGATGCCCGTTTTGCCTACAAATTAAATGAGAAAGTTCGGTTAAGCATCATTGGAAACAATATCCTTAACTCTGAATACTCGTCTCGTCCGGGTGATATTCAACCACCGAGAAATTACGCTATCCAGGCACAAATTAAATTTTAATTGAAAGTACTAGGCGTTATACCTGCTCGCTATTCTTCCAGCCGTTTTCCTGGAAAACCACTGATTGATTTAAAAGGAAAATCGATGATTCAACGCGTATATGAAGGCGCTTTGAAATCGCAAAAAATTGATACACTTATCGTTGCGACAGACGACGAACGAATTTTTTCAGAAGTAAAGCGCTTTGGTGGTGAGGTTTTGATGACCTCAGAAAATCACCCCAATGGAACTCAACGATGCCACGAGGTTCTTGCTACCTATTCAGATTATGATGTTGTAATAAACATTCAAGGAGATGAGCCTTTGGTGAGATTTGAACAATTAGATCTTTTATTAAGTGCTTTTGATGATTCCCAGGTGGAAATTGCAACACTTGGTATTCGAACGGTAAAATCGGAAGAGCTTGAAAATCCCAATCGAATAAAGATTGTGACTGATTATCAGAACAATGCTCTTTATTTCAGCAGAAGTAGAATACCTTACGAACGAAATCAGATCAAAGATTTTACCTTTTTAAGGCATATTGGGCTCTATGCTTTTCGCTCCGATGTGTTGCGTGAAATTTCAAATTTTTCAGTTACTGAAATTGAAGAAATAGAATCTCTTGAACAATTGAGATGGTTGTATTTTGGAAAAAAAATAAGGGTAATTGAAACGGACATAGAAACGCCAAATATTGATACACCTGAAGACCTTGAACAGGTATTGCATTATCTGTAATATTTTTTGAAAAATCAATTGTATTTCATAACTTTGACTAATGGAATCATTTGCAGAAATTGTATCTCGTTTATTACTAAGACACAACTGTGTTATCATTCCAGATTTTGGTGGATTTGTTGCGAGGATAAGTCCTTCTGAAATTGATGAAATTCGAGGTGTAATTTACCCACCCAAAAAATCAATTCTTTTCAATCAACAACTTATTCTGAGTGATGGTTTATTAACGAGCGAATATGCCTTAACTAATGAACTAACATTTACTGAGTCGCAAGAAAAGATCAAGCAAATTGTTACTATTTGGAAAGAGGAGCTCAACAAAGGTGAGGCAATTTCCATCGAAAAAGTGGGCACCTTGCAGATGAGTGAAAATGGTAGTCTTCAATTTGTTCAAGATAGATTTTTCAACTTATTATTGTCATCATTTGGTTTAGGAAATGTAAAATTTGTTCCGGTTGTAGCTGACGTTACAGAAACCGAGTTGCAAAATGAAAGAATACCAGTAGAATTAGAAAAGAAAAAGTCGCTTATTGAAAAAGCTGATGACGAGGTGGACGTTACTATTATCGAACACCCAGCAGCTAGAAAGAGAACTGCCACTTGGAAAATTGCGCTTGCCGCCGCATGCATTCTTCCCATTGCTTTCTATTCGTATTGGATTCCTGTTCAAACAAACGTGCTAGAATCTGGTGTTTTTTCTACCCAAGATTTTAATCCGTTTTCGAAAATTAAAGATTCAAAATATACGCAAAATTCAATAGAAAAAGGAGAAAAGCTTAATGAAGATAAAGGACTCGAAGAACAACTGAATCAGCTAGACCCAAGCGCAGAAACATTTTCATACGAATTGGATGAGTCAACTTTTTTAACCATTCCCTTGCATAAAGCAGCTAATTCAGCAGTTTTAACATCAAACAGCTCTGAAAATCAATCTGATATTTTGAGCGGTAATACCAATCAAACATCCGAAGTCATTATTGAACCAACGAAAGCGAATTCAGACATTTCATTTTCGGGCGTAAAATCTGGCAAAAAATACGCTATTGTTGGATGCTTTTCAGAAGTGAATAATGCAAAAAAATACGTTGACGAACTGAATAGCAAAGGTCTTAAAGCTACTTTTTTAGATTTCAACAAAGGTCTTTATCGCATTAGTCTTGAAGAATCTTCAAGCATTGATTCATTGCAACCTACCATTCAAAAAGCCACGAGTCTCGGGTATAATACCTGGATTCTTAAATAAATCAGCATGTACAAAAATTTCATTGTCGTTTTTAGCTTATTTTTTTCATTTGCTATAACAGCTCAAGAATTAACTAATACTGAAAAAAGTAATTATAAGTTCAAGAAAATCTATCATCACGATGCTACTCCTGTTCAAAGCCAAGGAAATACAGGCACTTGTTGGAGTTTTTCAGCGTTGTCTTTTTTCGAATCTGAAATGATGCGCTTGGGCGTTAAAAACCCTCCTGTTCTCTCTGAAATGTTCATTGTTCGTAAGGCATACGAGATGAAAGCAGAGAAATATATTCGAATGGATGGAAAAATTAATTTTGCCGAAGGTGGTGCATTTCATGATATTCCATTGGTAATTAAAAAATACGGAATTGTACCTTATGATTTGTACGACGGATTGAACGGACAAAAAAGTTATAATCATTCAACCATGTTCAAAGAATTAAATGATAAAGTAACTGCTACAATGTCATTGGTTGGCAAACCGGAAGGCATTTCGTTGACATGGAAAAATGATTTTTCATCTATTTTAGACAAACACTTAGGGAAAAATTCAACTGAATTTGTGTGGAATGGTAAAAAATACACATCAAATTCATTCGCTGAATCACTCAAACTTACGATGGATGATTATTACTCCTTAACATCATTTACAAACCATGACATGTATTCAAAATGTCAGCTTGAAATTCAAGACAACTGGGCGTGGGGTTACAGTTATAATGTACCGTTAACCGATTTAGTGCAAACTGTTAAATATGCGTTAGAAAATGGATTTACTGTTGCTTGGGGAGCTGATGTTTCTGAAAAAGGGTTCAGCTTTAAAAACGGTATTGCTATTGTGCCTGAAAATTCTGCAACAATCGAAGTGA
>JBIKQS010000274.1:0-3745 GCA_044349575.1 Crocinitomicaceae bacterium | reverse complement strand
TTGCTTTTATTCTATACGGAGGACTAATGGAATTCATACAAGGATTTGTGCCAGGAAGGGAAGTCAGCGCCTGGGATCTAGTGGCAAATACAAGTGGGGTTTTGATTGGGTTATTGTTTGATAAAGTTTTAAGAAGAATAAAATTATAACCAAAAAATTCTTGTACATAAAGAAATTTCCACTTTTTTCCTTGATGAAAAAGTGGAGTAAAAAAATCAAGACTTTCGATTTTTATGGGTTCGGCGTGATTTTTTCAAATTTAATTGTGATTCTATCCGAACCCTTTTCTAAACCTTCTGGGTTTCTGTTCTATCAGTGATCCTTCGGCTACCTCTAGAACGACGAAACTCAGTTCGGTTTGAAAACCTAAAAACCCAAGGTCAAAATAATTCTTTATCGATAAGTAGTGAATGCCTCCCTTTAAATCAATTAATTAGTCAAAATGATTACGTTTCAAGTCGAAATTTTAGAGGCAGAAATAATGGATTTTCATTAACCAAAATTAATGTCTAATCTTTACCTTTTTGACTTAATACGTGAAAGTATAGTCAAAAAAAAACCTGAAAAAAACGAAAGATTTTAAAGCTACCGTTCTTTTCAGGAATTCTGCAAGTTAATTGTAAACCAAAGATTAACCGTTGTCAATCTAAACCAAAAGTATGACGAAAACTAGCTGAAAATGGTTGCCTAGTTCCTCTTATTTTTTTTATTCTTCGTTGAATTTTTCTTAAAAATACTCTTTTTAGGAGGTTCATGATAGGTGAAACGCAATCCAACATTCATTCTGACTTGATCTAACATTCCTGTTGAGTTTGACGTAAAAATCCGCGTAACTTTAACCGGAACAAACTTGTTTGCATAGAGCGATATCCCTGAAAATTTGAATCCGGCTTTTTCAACTTCTTTCGTTTTAAAATTATAGGTTGTCCCAAATCCAAAATTGATATAAAAATCAAAGGGATTTACCCTCAAATTCAAATCGGAACGAGAACTATTTTGCTGAAAAAAGTTCAAATTTGCTCCGGGTTCAACCAAAGCTGCAATTGAATTTTTTTTGTTGTTGTAGTGTATCAATTTGATTCGAACAGGCAATGAAGCTCTTAGGGAGTGTAGCTTTATTTCATTCGAATTTGCAAGTTTGATAGTACTGAACGAATATTCTGCGGCTGTATAAGGCGAAATAATATTATTACTCAAAAAACGAAAAATTTTCAACTTAGGACTAGCCATAACTCCAACTTGAAACCCGGGAGCATAATTCATTTGGTTATTTTCAGACCTTGGAACATTCCAAAAATAGTTAGAATAGGAAACTCCGGAATAATACTCTCTTAACTGGCTAGTTGATTTCCCTGTTATTAGCAGTAAAACTAACAATAGAAGGCCCTTTTTCATGTTCTTTGCGTTTAGATTGCAAGAGAACGAAAAACGAATTTTTGGTAACAAATAGAAGTAAAATCTACTTCAGTACTTTCTCCAGCATGAGTTTCAAATAGGCTACTTCATCCTTCAAAAGGTTAATTTGGTCTTGGTATAATTTGCGCTCGGTTTCAGTTATTCCTGTTTGATCAATTTGGCTAAAAACATTTCCTCCATATGGATTATTGGAAATATTAAAAATCATTGATTCATTGAAAGCAATGACATCCTCTGGTTTCATCTCCAAAACACTTGATATTTTCTCCAGCTTTCCATAAGTAACCTCAGATTCTCCTAACTCTATTTTAGAATATGCACTTTGCGTAATTCCCAGTTCTTGCGCCAAATGTGTTTGGGTCAGGTTTTTCAATTCGCGAAGTTTCTTGATTTTTTGACCGATGTGCATGGTACGGAGATCCATAAGCGCTGTATTTTAATGAACAAAGATAGAGAAAATTAAATATCCATTAATTATAATGATTACGTGTTTGCTATGATTCTTAGATTTTTATAAGTTTCTGTTTAAACCCTTACTCATTTTGTAGGAATAAACAATCAACCGTTAAATTTTTGGTTACTATTGCACTACTGTATTGATTTTCTTTGACTCCCCAAGTACTGATCAAAATGGTTTGTATGGATTTTTTTGTCCGTGTTGATGCTCTGAATTCGTTTTCTTTTTTTCGGAGCTTTCGCAAATATTCTTCATCTATTGAAATTTCATCATTGCTAAATTTAATTTCACACAAATCAACAATATTATCATCACGATCGATCACCAAATCAATTTGTGCATTCGCATTGCTCCACGCGTAATTTTCAGATCTTATTTGATCGCATTTAAGTCCCTTTTTCAAAGCAAGGCTATGTTTTAAACAAATGGTTTCAAATGCATACCCACACCATGAAATATATTCCTGTTTTTGATAAATTTCAGTCCATTTAGAACCTTTGTATTTTTTCATGAATTGCAAGTAAAACAAACAAAACTCATCATAAATTTTATACAGTGTTATTTTTCTATTAGATGAATAAGCTTGATATTTTAGAACAAACCCAGAATGAATTAAATCATCCAATGCATCTGAAAATCGCCCCCCTGATGAAATTTGCAGTTCTTGTAAAAGTATTTCTCTTCTGATTCCCCGCTTGTTGTTTTTTGATAACGCAATCATGATTTGATGATGGTAAGAGTTTTCTTCAAACAATGATTTAAATACTTCCTCAAATTCATTTTCTAAATAAGCCCCGTCTTGAAAACACATTCTATCTATTGCTAGAACGGATGATTCACCTTTTTGTATATTCTCTAAATATTCAGCAATACCACCAAATGCCATATATATTTTTAGCAATTCCATTTTCTCAATTGGCATTTTCTTATACTGAAAAAAAGCTTGTGTCTCCTGAAGGTTAAACGGATTTAATTTAATGGTCTTAGTAATTCGTTTGTTCAAACCTCTCTTGTTGAAAATAATATTTTTCACCATGTAGGACGCCGCGGATCCACAAATCACAACAACTAAATCTTGTCGCGTGGTGCAGTAGTCATTCCAAAAATTCTCAAATGCTGCCAGAAAACCCGAACGCTGAGAATCAAACCACGGAAATTCATCAATAAACAAGACTTTTTTCTTCGTAGTTTTTCGTAAACTTTCTAGGTATTGTTTTACGCGTGCAAAAACTTCAAGCCAATCTGAAGGATATTTCGCGGTTTGAAATTCGCCATAAACTTCATTCAGTTTCATCGCAAAATTTTTAATTTGACGCGTTTTATTTGCCTCACTCAATCCTGTAACACTTAGCACCATGTTTTTTGCGTAAAACTCTCGAATTAAATAGGTTTTACCAATTCTCCTTCGGCCATAAACCGCAATTAATTCAGAACGATGACTCGATAATGCATCAGTTAGTTTTTCCTTTTCTTTGTGTCTGCCAACGACAATCTTCTCCATATTAAGCTCTTTAAAACGTGCCAAATTACAATTTATTTTTATATTTTGGCACAATCTCAAGCAAAATAAATAGAATGAGTTTTAGCCAAAATAATCTATTTTTATTCGTTTTGGCATGATTTAAAAACTATAAAATACTGTAAACAAGACATACAATGACTAAAAAACAACATTAATACTCTTTTACCGAAATACCAATCTTACATGTATTCCTAATAAGAATATATTAAACTTTAAAAGAATATATTAGAAATTGGAAGTAAAATAAAACATAATTAATAATTGGAACTTTGTTAGAATTTAAACACTATTGTAAATCAAATTAATCTTAGATGTTTAAAAATGAATCTTGGGTCGTATTTGATAAAAAT
>JBIKQS010000273.1:0-3757 GCA_044349575.1 Crocinitomicaceae bacterium | reverse complement strand
AGAATAATATTCTTTGATTTCAGTACTAAATCTGTATTCAATGCATGTTCAATAATTTTTAGCAAATCATCTTTCGTGTGTTCTCGCAATGTATAAACTTGGCAACGAGAAAGTAGAGCTGAAATCACCTCAAAAGAGGGGTTTTCGGTAGTAGCTCCAATTAAGGTAATAACTCCTTTTTCAACAGCACCTAGAACTGAATCTTGTTGCGATTTAGAAAAGCGATGAATTTCATCGATGAAAACAATGGGTTGTTTAGATTGAAATAATCCTTGATTTCCAGAAGCTTTAGAAATGATATCTCGGACATCTTTTACACCTGATGAAATGGCAGATAAACTGTAAAAAGGACGTTTTAATTGATCAGCAAGTAAGTTAGCTAAAGTTGTTTTTCCAACTCCAGGAGGCCCCCATAAAATTAGTGAAGGAAGAATACCAGCGTCGAGTGCTCTGCGAATAGGACCATTTTGGCCAATTAAATGTTCTTGTCCGATATATTCATCCAACGATTTTGGACGCATTCGTTCAGAAAGTGGAACATGATCAAAAGACATGTTTCAAAGGTACGGTCTTTTTTCAGAAAATTAAGGTCTAATAACCTTGATTGTTGTTCTTCTGTTTAAGGTGAATTGTCGTTCGGTACAATTTTCACATTTTACTTCAGGTTGGTTTTCTCCATATTGATTACCTTTTAACCTAGATCGATCAACCCCTTTAGATGCTAAATAATCGATGGTTCTATTCATCCTCTTATCTCCTAACCAAATATTATAATCTTCTGTATTTCGGCTGTCGCAATGTGAAATAATTTCAAACCTAACATTTGGATCTGCCGCAGATACTAATGCTGCAAATTCATCTAACTCAATTTTATTTTGAGGATTCAAATAACTTGAATTGACATCAAAATAGATAATAGCATCTGATAGATCGACAACCGGAATTGGTTCATTTACAGGCGCAGTAAGATTGACACTCTGACCGTAAAAATCAGAAACAGTTACTTTGTATATACCCTTTGGAACATTAGCGAGATCCTCCGTAAGCTGACCGTTTTCCCATTTGTAACTATACGGTGGGGTGCCGCCTTTTGGAGTTACATTTACAGTGCCATCTGAACCTTTATACTTTGTAACATCTGTTGAAGTGATATCCGCAAACAAAGGAGGAATCAAGGTTGTGTAGTAAATATCAGCAAGATCTTCATCGCGATTACTTGACCAATAATAGTTATTACTGGAATATGTAAAATAAGCATCAAATTTAGGTGAGTTTATTTTTGGACCAATATTCACGGGTTTACTCCAGTCGGTCCAAGAATCGCTTGTTCGGGTAACATAAAAAATATCTGCATCACCTTCTCCTTTAAAACCGTTACTTGAGAAGAATAAAGTATCATCATTAGGGGAAAGGTAAGGTGATATTTCAAATCCCTTTGAATTAATATTTTCTCCTAAATGCATGGGTTTTGACCATTTGCCTTTATCATCAAGCAATGAAACGTATAAATCTTCATTTCCCTCTGAATCTGGGCCCAAGTAGGAAATTACAATTGCATTTTCAGCTGCATTGATGTGGAATCCATAAAAACTTCCTTCAATATCTAATTCAGGGATTTTAATTTCCTTTGGTTTTCCCCATTTTTTACCTTTGTAGGTACTTACGGAAATACCTTTTTTAAGATCTCTTTTTCCTTCGTAAGAATTTAACAAGTACACCTTATCTCCTGTTTTATTCATTCCGATAATGGCATTGTTGTATTTGTTGTTTAATTCTTTCACAGACTCCGCTTTCGAGTAAGAAAAATCTTCTTCTTTTACGCTCGACCAGACATCTTGATCATTCTTTCCTCCTTTTGAATTTTGATCCAGGGATCGCACAAAAAACAGAGTAGCGCTCTCTTTATCAAAGATGGGCATACTTTCCTCCACTTCAGTGTTTACGCTACCGCCTAATTTCTCCGGATTTTTTACCGCATTAAACTGACTCCAACCAAAATTACTGATCGTCAGGATAGTGAAAATTGCAATAATTAGTTGAGTTTTCATTATTTATCTACCTAACATTAGGCCTAATACTAATTCGTGACCACCTGAACTGTAATTTTTGAATTTTGATATTGAAAAATCAAATGAATAACCGAGTTTGAAGCGATTGCTTATATTTAATCCAAACATTCCAATAATTGCATCGGTATGCCTGTATCCCAATCCACCCCAAATCAATTCTTTATATTCTGCTTGTACGTTAAAATCTAGTGAAACAGGAGCGGGTGCCATGTATTTCGCCATTACATTTGGGGTTAATGTCAAATCTTCATTGATTTTTATTTGGTAACCAGTTATTACGTTGTAGTGCATTTGTGGATTAAAGTTGGCAGTGCCTTGTCCAAATTCAACAAAATCTCGTGTTAATTGCTGTGAGGATATTCCTAAATAGAAACCTTTTCCATAAAAATAAAGGCCTGCGCTCAAATCCATAATGTATTTATTGGATTGATTAACCACAAAATTTGTGTAGGTGTTATCTGTATAGGTTAATGTAGGATCCACAAGATTGAGGACTTGTGCTTTATCCGCCAAAAATGCGTTATTAGACAAACCAGCCTTAACTCCAAATGACAAGTTGTAATTTTTATTCATCGGAATATGTAAGGCATAAGTTCCTAGAAATGACAATTTGCGAAAAGCACCGTATTGATCAGCGATCATTTGTCCACCGACAGTGTGCTTCAGTTTACCGGTATTTATCTTTGGGTTTTCTAGTTGACCAGCACTGGTTCGAATTCCCGGATTATAGTACCGTGGCTTAAAATTCAAGGGGACTGAAAACGCAAGATAGGAAGATCGTGGAGCGTCTTCAACACCTACCCATTGCCATCTGCCTGCAAGTCTTACATCAATGAAATCATAGATCCCAGCAGCAGCAGGGTTAGCCATAAATTGATTTCTATTGAATTGACTATATTGTGGAATTTGTTGAGTGAATGATCTCAACGTGCAGCTAACAAAGAGTATAAAAATTAATTTATTCATTTGTGAAATCTAACTGTATATCGTACATTCTAGGTTAACTAACTAATTAAACAACAACAAAGTTAAGTAATTGGTTTTCATATTACGGATTAAAAATTGAGTCAAATTAAAATTTCTTAATTGTTATTCCATACAATCACAAGGTGGATCTAAAATCCACTTAATATCTGATCGTCTATTGGTTAGTTGTTTTTGATAGCGCGGACCAAAACGAACACCTGTCAAATCAACTACTTTGAGATTGGTTAATCCAAATAATGCTTCTGGGACCATTGAAATTGCATTATCGCTGATATCAAGTTTCTCTAATAACAGACAATTCTGAATGGCATCTGGTATGGTAGAAATATCATTTTGATGCAAATTAATGATGCGAATTTTAAATAGCTTGGTTAAGGAAGAAGGGAAATAGGCAATTTCATTTTTTTCAGCTTCTAAAACTTCTAATTCTTTTAAAGTGTCAAGAAAATCTGGAAGCACATGGATTTTATTTTTGTTTATGTTTAAATAGCGCAAATTCAGGAATTTACCCAATTCAACGGGTAACTCAGTTCTTTTTTCTTTGGAGAAACTAATACCATAAATGGTATCTGGATTGGCATTTTGGACTTCTTCCCAGCGATAAATTTTGAAATCAAATTTTTGGGAAATTCCGCAATTAAGAAGAAATAAAAAAATCGCGGGCAAAACGAACGTCTTCTTCAATTTGAATGGCCAATTGC
>JBIKQS010000039.1:0-12162 GCA_044349575.1 Crocinitomicaceae bacterium | reverse complement strand
CGCTTGATTAGTAGGAGCAAAAACAGTATATTCTGATAAAGGATCAGTTAAAACAGGCAGCAATTCTGCTGTAACTACAGCTGTTGTTAAAGTAGTAAATCCGTTATCAATAGCAACATCTACTACAGTTTCAATAGGTAAAACAACTGCATCTAACACATGAACCGTCCCATTGTACGCGGTGATATCAACGTCCGTAACTTGTGCTTGGTTCACAAATACATCTCCATCAGCTGTTGCTGTAAGCTTTAATGTATTTGTAGTACTTAGCGGTTGAACAATAGCACCATTAGTGACAGCAGATGAAGGTACTTCTGTTCCTAAAACATGATAGGTTAAAATATCAGCCAAATTTGGAAGAGCCAATAAACCATTTACAGTTGTTCCAAGCGCATCGGCTAAGTCATCAAAAGCCTCATTTGTAGGAGCAAATACAGTATAATTTGCTATTGGATTGGTTAAAGCTGGCAATAATTCAGCAGTAACAACAGCAGTAACTAAAGTACTAAATCCATTGTCAATAGCAATATCTGCAACAGTTTCAAACGGTAAAACCACAGCATTTAAAACATGAACGACACCATTATCAGCAGCAAGATCTACTAATGTTACTTGTGCTTGATTTACAAATACATTACCACCAGAAGTTTCGGTTAGTTTAAGCGTGTTAGTAGTGCTTAGTGGTTGAACAATTGCACCGTTTGTTACTGCAGTAGAAGGAACTTCTGTACCCAATACATGATATGCAAGTACATCCGCTAAGTTTGGCAAAGCTAAAAGACCATTAACTGTTGTATTTAGTGCAGTTGCAAGGTTGTCAAAAGCTTGGTTTGTAGGTGCAAAAACCGTATAATTAGCTAATGGATTTGTAAGAACTGGTAATAATTCAGCCGTTACAACTGCTGTTACCAATGTAGTGAACCCATTATCGATTGCAACATCTGCTACTGTTTCAACAGGTAACAAAACAGCGTTTGTAACATGAACTGTTCCATTCGTTGCGTTTAAATTTGGAGTAGTTACTTGTGCATGATTTACAAAAACATTACCTGATCCAGTCAAAGTTAACTTAAGCGAGTTTGTAGGACTAAGAGGTTGTACTATTGCGCCGTTCGTTACTGCAGATGATGGAACGGTTGAACCCAATACATGATACAAGAGAATATCATCCAAATTCGGTAAAGCTAACAAACCATTGATATCAGTATTAAGAGCTGTTGCCAAAGCAGTAAATGCAGCATCGTCAGGAGCAAAAACAGTTAACGTTGCAGACTGATTTTGTAAGGCACTTGCCAACCCTTCTTGAATTAAAGCAGCTTCTAAATACGTGTGGTTAGGACTTGTGGCGATAACATTATCAAACACATTTGTTTGAGCAAAAGAACCCGAGCTCAAGAATAAAATCGAGCTGAGTGTCGCGACAGAATAAATTTTTAATTTTTTCATATTTTTTGTTTAATTAAATTACTAAAATATTAAACAACATAATTAAATAAAAGTTCGCAAAACCAATAATATTACAAGTTCGTGTAACAAAAAATAAAAATATATAATGGATGAAATTTCAATTATTGATAAAATAATAAAGATTTAAATCACTTAAATTCAAGCACTTAAACACAATTTAGTAAATTTTTATATTTAGGAATTAGAGACTAAAAATTTATTCATAAAACTTATTAATAATCTTTATAACCCTGTCTACTCAAGTTGAAAAGAACACGTATCTTTGCACAAAATTTTAAAAATGTCTAAACCTGTTCGCGTAAGATTCGCACCTTCACCTACTGGCCCTTTACACATGGGTGGTGTGAGAACTGCACTTTATAATTATCTTTTTGCAAAAAGGAATAATGGAACATTCATCATTCGCATTGAGGATACCGATCAAGCACGTTTCGTTCCTGGTGCTCAAGAATACATCCTTGAATCTATGAAATGGTGTGGAATAATGCCAACTGAAGGCCCAGGTATAGGCGGTGATTTTGGCCCATACGTGCAGTCGGAACGAAAAGAAATGTATAAACCTTTTGCAGAACAGCTTATTTCTGAAGATAAAGCATATTATGCATTTGACTCAGCTGAAGAACTAGAAAAAGAACGAGAACAAGCGAAGCAAATGGGGATGCCAAATTGGCAATATAATAGTGTTACGAGAATGTCTCTGAAAAATTCGCTCACCTTGCCAAAAGATGAGGTTGAAAAACTTTTAACGGATGGAGTTCCTTTCGTAATACGAATGAAAATGCCGCGAAATAGAGATGTTCGTTTACACGACATAATAAGAGGTTGGGTTGTAGTGAACACAAATAATTTAGATGACAAAGTACTTTTCAAAAGTGATGGAATGCCAACCTACCATTTGGCCAATGTTGTTGATGATTATTTAATGAAAATCAGTCATGTAATTCGTGGTGAAGAATGGTTACCTTCTGCCCCACTCCATTATCTTCTTTATGAAGCATTTGGTTGGGATTGTCCTGAATTTGCTCATCTTCCACTTCTTTTGAGACCTGATGGGAATGGAAAACTTTCTAAACGAGATGGTGATAGATTGGGATTTCCTGTTTTTCCTTTGGACTGGCGAACTTCTGAAGGCGAGTTATATTCGGGATATCGCGAAAAAGGATACAATCAACAAGCTTTCATAAATATGCTGGCATTTTTGGGTTGGAATCCAGGAACCACCCAAGAAATCTTTAGTTTAGAGGAGTTAGCTGATAGTTTTTCATTAGAAAGAGTTTCCAAAGCAGGAGCAAAGTTTGATCCTGATAAAACGAGATGGTTTCAACAACACTACTTGAGAGCAACCGCTGATGTTGAATTAGCGCAAGAATTAAAAAGCAAAATTCATAAAGACATTGAACTTTCAGGCTTAACAGAAATTTGTCGTTTGATGAAAGAACGTGCTACGTTTGTTTCTGATATTTTACAAGAAGGAAATTATTTATTTGAAAGACCTCAGTCGTTTGACTTTGACACTATTAGTAAAAAATGGAAACCGGAAACATCAGAATTGGTTCAAGGTTGGATGAATGAAATTGAAGAAATGTCTGATTTTCAAGCTGCTACCATTGAAGCTAAATTTAAAAATTACCTAGAAAGAAAAGGTGTTGGAATTGGCGCTGTACTTCTTCCTTTTCGATTAGTTGTTACAGGGGTTGGAATGGGACCTGGCATGTTCGACATTTCTGCTTTCTTAGGTAAAAATGAGGTTTTAGAGAGAATGAAAATAGGTTTAACTAGTATTTCTCAGCACTTGAAATGAAAAATCTAATTTTCGTTTCTGGAATAAAAGTATATGCTTTTCACGGCTGTTTGGAAGAAGAAACTAAAATTGGTGGAAATTACGTTGTAAATATCAAAATTGAAACGGATTTTAAACTAGCTTCAGAAACAGATGATTTGACAAAAACTATTGATTATGTAACGGTCAATGAAATTGTAGAAGCAGAAATGAAAATTCCTTCTAAATTAATTGAACATGTTGGTCAAAGAATTTATAATCAACTAAAAAACGAATTTAAATCTTGCTCTAAATTAGATATACAGATTGTGAAGTTATGTCCACCCATAAATGGAGATGTTGATTCTGTCTCAATTTCACTTTCTGATTTTGACTAAATGATTGTTGAAGCCTGATAAATTCTTAATTCATCCCACGTTATAAGATCTCCAATTTGAGATTTGATTTGTGATAATGACGTTCCTTCTACATTTCCTAACAAAGACCGTATTTCTTTAATTCTACTTTCAGTCATAACTTCACTAAGTTCAATTTTCTCAGCGCGAATCAATTGAGTAAGATGACCATAAATTGTTGTTTCAGATAATTGTCTAGATCGAGCAATGTCGTCAATTTTCATACCCGATTTTAGAAGTTCTAAGGTAATTTCACTTGTGCTTTGCTTGACCGGTTTGTCCTTTTTTGTTTTAGTAATTGTTGTTTCAAAATCAATGACATCCAAAACTAATTTTGATTTTTTATTTTGCTGCCTTAATACTTGTTGAACCGCACTTATTTTTGAAATCTGGTAGTTTTCAATTTCGGGAATTTTAAATAAATCTTTCGATATTTCGTTGCCCAAAGAAAGTTTTTCGGTTAAAATTCGGGTCTTTTTTAAGTCCAGGATTCTTACAAATAAAAGTTCTGAAAATTCTTCCAACTCATCTGTATATTGTTTCGTTTTTCGAATCAATTTCAATTCACCAATTTTAAGATAGAGTTTACCTAGAATTTCATCAAGATAGGGAAAAAAATAACCATATGCAGCAGAAACCCTTTCATTAATAAACTGTAAATCAACATGATTAAGAAATAATTTTTCGATCTGCTTTCTGAAATTATAGGAATGTTCTTGCACATTTGAAAGATTATCGACCATTTGCTTTACCCATTGCAGGTTTTTATTTTTTTCTGACTTAATTGGTGAACCATTGTGACTTGCTAAAAGAACACTGGCCAACTCCAAAAGTGAATACCAATCAAATGTTTGAATTAATCGTGTTTGCAAATAGTTGGTCGTATCTTTTGTTAATTGCTCATTCAAAATAGACAAGTCGACATCAATTTGCGTAAAATCTTTCACTTGCTGATCCATTGAAATGGATTTATTCTGAATAGGTCTCAACATTTTTAATCCATCTAGTGATCTCAACCTTGAAAAAGCAACATATGCTTGACCCGGAGCAAAAACGTCGTTTACGTCTAAAATGGCTTTATCGAAAGTTAAACCCTGACTTTTGTGAACGGTAATTGCCCATGCAAGTTTCAATGGATATTGAACAAACGTTCCTATAATTTCATCGGTAATTTCTTGCGTTGCTTCATTTAGGTTGTATTTAATATTTGACCATTCGTATTTTTCAACTGTGATTTTTTTCTTTTCTTCAGGAAAACTAACAATTACTTCGTATTCACTTAAAAAATCAATTGTTCCAATCTTACCGTTGTAATATTTTTTCTCTAAGCCAATATCATTTTTAACAAACATTACTTGCGCTCCTACCTTGAGTTCTAAACGTTGGTCTATTGGGAAGATATGCTCTGGAAAATCTCCCGTTATTTCAGCTGAATAATGACTTGATCTAGAAGTTATTTTATTTAGTTCTTTGGCATTAATTTCATCTGCCTTAGAATTATGCGTGGAAAGGGTAATATATCCACTTTTATCCAAGCTATCTATTTCACTGATCACTTTGGAATTGAGCAATGTAATATTTTCTTCAGTAATTCGATTGTTTCTTAAATTATTCAGCAAGTCAATAAATTCATCATCTTGTTGTCTAAAGATTTTGGTCAATTCAATAACAAGCGGTGGAAATACTGTTAATACTTGAGAATTGAAAAAATAAATTCCATTATAATAGTTGTTCAAAAGATTCCATTCTTCATTTTTGACAACAGGTGGAAGTTGAAGTAGGTCCCCAATAAATAAGACTTGAACACCGCCAAATGGATCATTATTTCTGCGAACAAATTTGAGAACAAAGTCAATAGCATCAAGCAAATCAGCTCTTAACATACTTACCTCATCGATAATTAAAAGTTCCAAATTTCGAATAATTGATATTCGCCTTTTATTCATTTTAAAATGACGCTTCAAGGTGGTTTTATTCTCATGCTTAACGTACGACCCAACATTAGGTGATTGATTATCAGGAATAAATGCACCAAACGGCAATTGAAAAAAGGAATGAATTGTTACTCCTCCAGCATTTAAAGCCGCAATTCCTGTTGGGGCAACAATCACCGTATTTTTTTGAGTGCTTTGAACAATTTTATGTAATAATGTAGTTTTCCCTGTTCCAGCCTTGCCTGTTAGAAAAATAGTTCTATTAGTTTGATTAATAAATAATTCTGTGAGTTTTATACTCGAAATTTCTTCTTTTGCCGTATTCATACTTTAAGTTAAGCAAAATAATTGAGATATCTGTAAAAAAAATGCAGGACCTTTAAAATCACATTTTGTTGTAACACTTTCTGAAAAAAGAGTAAATACCATTGAAAATTGGTTTAAAGAGCATGGTATTGAAGCATTAAAAACCGCTTGGAAAGGTGAAGCCAATCCGAAAGTTCCAAATTCTAATTCACAAAACCGAAGCGAGAACAGACGTGTGGATATACTTATAAGCACACTCAAATAACTGACTCAAATTCAATTAAATCTGAACTTAACTTAATTTTATATGGCTCACCGCGATTTCCTGAAATAATATAATGATCCGATAATCGCTGACCTAGAATTTTAACAAATGCACTTTTTATTTTAGATAAAATCTCATTTATATTATTATTTGTTGGATCTAAAAGAATATCGATTGATTTTTCTATTTCTTCAATAGTTCCGAAGTTTGAGAAACGGTGATAATATATTGAAATTTCTTTACGGTGATCAATTAAATCTACAATCCGAACTCCTTCAGGGTGTTTTAGAAAAAACAGATAGATTGCTTTTTGCTTTGGATTTAGAGGGATTTCAATATTTCCAAAATCTGGAATGAAAATAGTATGGGTAAAACCTTTAATTTTTATCCTTCTTGGACTATTCAAATAATTTGACCGTTCGACGCTGAGGAAATTTTTCCTTATACCTTCCAAACTATCCAATAATTGATGAATAACTCGCTGATCAGCTGTTGTTTTTTCTAAAATTCTAAAACAATCCGAACAAAAGTCAGCCGTTCGCATTTTGAATACAATTTGTTTTTTGTCCTCACAAAAATCCATCAAACAACCCCTTGATTCCTGATGCATTGAAGTTTTTATTTCCAATCTATTATCAAACATTATAATTCGAAATATCCAGCTAATAATTTCGTAAGTTATTGGAAAACGCTCATGTAGGCCCTGAAAATAGTAGTTCCAATCAGAAGTATGAATAAAAACATTTCTCATATCGGCATCTATGCTTCCAAACCAGTTATATTCATTACCAATATCAGTCAATAAAATTACCAGTTCATCTTGAGGAATTTTGCTTGTAATCCGATACTCTTTACATTTATCAAAAAGATTTTCCCAGGTTGTTTGCTTGGTTTTGTAAGGAAATTGAATACTCATTTTTGGCATATCGCGACTGTAATTTGCTTCAAAAATTTGAGTGCGAGGAATTTCTTTTTTTTCAAAGGTTTCTTTATCCGCACTTTCCACTTCAATAGCATTACTTATTTCTATATCAGATTCAGAGGCAAGAAATTCTACTTGCCCCTTGAACTGATTTAATAGATTTAATACCGACTGGAAAGATTGAGCCGAATATTCCTTGGACCTTACAAGATGAACTCTCATTAACGTAAATCTTTTTTACTAAAGATAGAAAAAAATCCTTTAGCTGACTCGCCACTTTTTTTATTTTCTGCATAATGTCGAGCTGCAGCATCAAAATATTCATTATTAACCTCGGCATATTTTTCTTTGCTAAAGGACAGATAACTTTCCTTATTAAAACCCATATTTTGAGAAACTTCCATAGCATCTAAATCAGCTCCCATAAATGTAAAGTTCCATTTTCCAGTTGCTTCTAGCTCTTTTACCATTCTTTGTATATCGCCATAGGTATAAAAACGTGATGAGTTTTCATATCCATCGGTTATTATAATTAAAACTACTGAGGCTAAATTTTCTTCAATTTCATGTCCAAATTGTGTTTTAATGTCGTAAATTGATTTTCCAATAGCATCAAGTAAAGCCGTTCCACCATCTGGTCGATACACCTCACGATTCAACGAAGAAATACTATTCACATTCCTAAATGGAACTGCGTTTTGATCAACTTGACTATTGAAAAATCTCAATCCCATTACTAAATCTTGATCAAGAAATTCTTTTTGAATTGTCTGAATTGATTTTAATTGTCCGTTGAAACCCTCAATAACTTGAGATTCTGAACCTGTCATAGATCCACTTTGATCTACAATCATCTGATAAATTGTTTTTTTGTTCATGGCATACATTTTTAATCGTTAATGATGTAAAATTGCCTTGAATAAAAACAGGAAGAAAATCCTTGCAACCTTGTAAAGGAGAAATTAAAAAAAGCAAATTATTTCCGATAGGATTCAACTGCTTTTCGAACTGATCCGAATGTTTCTAATAAATGTGCTGCCTTCTCATAAGCTACACCCAACTCATTCATGATCATTCGTGTGCCTCGATCAATTAGTTTATTATTGCTCAACTGCATATCAACCATTTTGTTTCCTTTGACACGACCAAGTTTTATCATTAAACTGGTGGAAATCATATTCAAAATAAGTTTTTGAGCCGTTCCGGATTTCATGCGTGTGCTACCAGTTACAAATTCAGGACCTACTTCTGCTACCAATCCATGTTTTGCATTTAAAGCAAGAGGACTTCCTGGATTACATGTTATTCCTGCGGTCAAATTACCGGTGTTATTGGCTTTATCAATTGCACCCAAAACGTAAGGTGTTGATCCTGATGCTGCAATACCGACGATTACATCATTAGTAGTTACTGAAAACTCATTCAAATCTTGCCATCCTTGTTCTTGGTCATCTTCTGCAAATTCAACTGCTTTGCGGATTGCTTGATCTCCACCGGCAATTATTCCAACCACGATTCCATGTTCCACGCCAAATGTTGGAGGGCATTCGCTTGCATCTACAATGCCTAATCTACCACTTGTGCCTGCTCCTAGGTAAAATAATCGACCGCCTAATTTCATTTGTTCAGCAGCTTCATCAATAAATTTAGTGATTTGAGGTATTATTTTCTGGACAGCCAAAGCCACCTTTTGATCCTCGTAATTGATGCCTTCAAGCAATTCCAGAGTTGACATTTTCTCTAGGTCATTGTGAAAAGAATCGGATTCGGTAATTCGATTAATCATACCAAAATTGCTTTATATGAATTGGGTTCTAGATAAACTTCTACACGTTCCTTTAATGTAGTGGATAGACTCATTCCAACAAAATCTGCTTTTATCGGATATCTCCTATGCATTCTATCTATTAGAACTACAGTTTTTATCGATTTTGTTGGTTTTTGAAGGATTTTCTTTAACGCATATTGCATGGTAACTCCCGAGTTTATTACATCATCTATTAAAATAATGAATGCATTTTCCAATTTTTCATCGTTAACAGATAAAGTAATTGGATGTGAAAGCGGGTCAATTTTATCTAATTTTATTTCAAAAACATGTATTTTAAGTTCCGATTCACTTTCAATAATCGATTTAATTTTTTCAGCGAGCACAATTCCATTACCGCAAATTCCTCCAAGAAAAACTTCTTGCTCATTGTGGCAATTTTCAATTATTTGATGGGCCAGCCGTGTAATTTTTTGATCTACTTGAAGATGTGTTAATATGCTCTGCATAAAAATGAAATTAATATTTTCAAAGTTAGCTGAAATTTTTGAGAGTGAATTATTCAAAAAATATCCTTTAATCTCAATCTAACTCTAACTTATGATAAAATAAAGAATCTTGAACCCAGATTTAACGCTTAATACTTCCTATATAAATGAGAACCAACTATGTTAAAAGTCGTCTGTTGAAACATAAAATCAATTGCGAAGATTTCAATTCTAATTCTGTGTATTTTTGATAAAAATCAATAGGTGAACTTAGTAAAAATTGAAAATATTTCTAAATCATTTCAAGGTAAATATGCTCTTGATAATGTCTCTTTAGAAATAAAAAAAGGTGAGATTTTTGGCTTGTTAGGTCCGAACGGTGCGGGGAAAACAACACTAATTCGAATCATTAATCAAATTATTCAAGCGGATTCTGGACAAATTTATTTTTGTAATGAGCCCTTAAAACAACGCCATTTAGAGTTGATTGGATATTTACCTGAAGAACGAGGCTTATATCGTTCCATGAAAGTGCTCGACCACCTTATTTTTCTTGGTCAATTGCGAGGGCTTAAAAAAAATGATGCTCTTAAAACAAGTGAATTATGGCTTGAAAAAATGGAGATTTCTTCCTGGAAAATCAAACGAATTGAAGAACTTTCCAAGGGAATGGCTCAAAAAGTACAGTTTTTAGGTGCTATAATTCATGAACCCAAACTGTTAATCTTAGACGAACCCTTGAGTGGATTTGATCCTATAAATGTAGAGTTAATTTTATCAATTCTGAAGGAAATGAAGGATCAAGGTAAAACCATTTTACTTTCTACGCACAATATGAAAAGTGTTGAAGAAATTTGTGATCGAGCAGCCATCATTCATCAATCAAAAAAAATGTGTGAGGGAGAAGTTATTAATCTACGTGAAACCATAAAAAATGGACACTATGCTATTCGATTTCAAGGAAATATGATAGCTTTTGTAAACGCGCTATGGACTGATTTTGAATTAATTGAAAAAAAAGAATTAAGTACTAATCGCTTTGAGGCAACGGTTGCGATGCGTTCTTCTGCCGAATTTGAAGATTTATTAAAAGTGCTTATGGGACAAGTAAAATTAGAAGCTGCGTGGGAGGTTATGCCAAGTATGCATGATGTTTTCTTGAACAATGTAAAGTCGAATGAATCAATTCAAAATATAGAAGATGAAAAATAGTTGGATCATTGCAAAACGTGAAATAAAAGAAAGGTTCAGTTCCAAGTTCTTTCTACTTTTTTTATTCATTGGGCCATGTGTACTTTTACTCACTCTTTTTTTTCTTTTCAAGGCAGGAGATGAAGGAAAAGATAAAATAAAACTATTAGTTTCTGATGAAGGAAATATTTTAGAAGGCATATTGCATTCTCAAAAAAATGGAAGTGTTAATTACCAATTTTCAAAAGAATATATCAGTTTTGAAGATTTTAGAACAAAACCAGAATACCAGCAATACGACGCTTTACTGGATGTTAATCACAAGGTATTAGAAAACAAGACTTGCTTTGTTTGGTACCGAACAAAACCTTCGGTTGAAAGACAAATTGGTATACGAGCTCAGCTGGAAAGACGTATTGAGGAAGTGATGGTAAACGAAACCTCAAAAATTAGTATGTCTGATTATAAAAAGATCAAACAACCCATAAACTTAGCCTTTCGCAATGTTTACGACCCAAGACAAGAGGAAGATCATTTAGCAGGTTGGTCAGGATTTGCATTTGGTTTGTTAACCATGATTTTTATTTTTCTGTTTGGCATGACAATTCTAAGGAGTACTACTCGGGATAAAAGCAATCGTATTGTTGAGGTAATTCTAGCCTCAGTAAAATCGACAGAAATGATGCTTGGAAAAATTTTAGGTTTAGGAATTGTTGCCTTTATTCAATTTTTTATTTGGTTTATTTTTATTGGACTTGGGCTCTATTTTCTTCGCGAACAATTTGCGTTAAACATTTATGATGCAGCAAATCAAGTTTCTACTGTAATTGGTAGTGAAGGAGAAAACACAACCAATGCTCTCTATTTAAATAAAGTAGTTGAACTTGTTTATGAGAGAATTAATTATGGTGTAATGTTGCCAGTTTTTATGGTGTTTTTTACCGTAGGATATATTTTCTATGCGGCCTTTTTTGCTGTAATAGGAGCGAGTTCTGGATCAGAAAGTGATGGTCAACAATATATAATCCCACTTATTAGTTTGTTTGGAGTTGCAATGTATGCCGGTTACTTAAGTGTTGAATTTCCAGATAGCACCCTTGTTACCTATTTATATTACATACCTTTTACTTCGCCAATGGTGGCTATGGTAAAACTAGCTCAAGGTCTTGATGGTGGACAATCATATACCCTATTCCTATCTTTACTTATTCTTATCGTTTCCTCGATTTTAGCTATTCAGTTTGCAGCTAGAGTTTTCAAAAATGGTATTTTAGCATTTGGTCATAGGGTTTCCTTTAAACATTTCATCAAATGGATGCGACAAAAGTAGTTCGAAAAGCAGTAATTGATCTAGGTACAAATACCTTTAATTTATTGATTGCAGAATTGATTGAGGGAAAATGGCGACGAATACATACGGAAAAAGATGGTGTTGCACTTGGTATGGGTGGCATCAATCAAAAAATAATAACAGAAGATGCTATTTTACGTGCTGAGAAAGCACTCAAGCATTTTAAATCTATTTCTGAAAAGTTTGGAGTATCTGAAATTCAAGCAATTGGAACAAGTGCTATCCGTGATGCAAAAAATCAGCTAGATTTTGTAACTAGAATAAAAAAAGAAGTTGGAATAGAAATTCTTGTCAT
>JBIKQS010000272.1:0-3777 GCA_044349575.1 Crocinitomicaceae bacterium | reverse complement strand
TACATTGCTAAATCCACCATCTAAAACTGCAACATGAATATCTTTACCTAAAAAGCCCTTTTTATGGAGCTCGTGTAGATTTAGCGAAGTAATTTGAAAATCAGATTTTTCAAATTTTTGCTTTTTAAGGTTTTGCTTAGTAATTTCCTTTCCAGATATACTTGGTGAAAACGATCGGTTACCTGTTGATTTTGGCTTCTTTCCTGAATAAATCAATTTTACATCGCTCACAAATCCAGGTAAAGTGATTGAGCTTTTCCAATTGGTATCCAACGTTTGAATAACGATGTGATTAAACCAACGGGACGAATTCACTAAAGTAGCATTCGGAACAAGCTTTGTTATTTCAACAATATAATTCGGGTTAACGGGTAAGTCTTCGGAAGTAATCGCAATGCGCATTTTCTTCTTTCTTTTAATAGCTCGAGGACTTAAAAATTGCTTAGGGGAATTTATAGAATAAGGATTGTTATCCCCTTTGCTAGAAAATGTAAAAGCATATTTATAAATATCTTGACCATACCCGAAAAGGTATATCCAGAAAAAAGAAATCAATAAGATGTGTTTCAAGCTAAACTGTGTGTTGAATTTTTTCAATTAATCTTCATCCTCCTCCTCGTCGTCTTGATCTGGCTTATCATAATCATCCTCTTCTTCCTCATCATCCAAATCATCATCTTTGATATCAGCTACTTTGTCGTCTTCCAGATCATCTTCAAAATCTTCTTCATCATCGTCTGCAACTGCTTTGGGCTTACTCATTATCTTATTGATTTTAACAAGATAAATAACCTCATCCGTTTCCCAAATTAATGCGTCTAACATTTCTCCTGTTGGAGTTTTAATCGTTGTCAAATGGTTGATATAACCATCTGGATAATCTCGTAAGATTTGTTTTTTTTGATCTAGCGATAGTTTGTCGTAACTGATAATTGCTCTTCTTTTTGTCATACTTCAACCTTTGAATACTAATTATGCGACAAATTTAATGTATTCGTTTACTTTTCAAAATCATTCCTTAAAATCCTATGATATTTTTTTCAACCTTTAAAAGTTAGAAAACTACACCAAAATTCGTTAGGGCTTGTTTTACAAGCTTTTGTCGATTTTTTAGACTTCCATTTACAACAATAAAATTAACATTGTATTTACGTAAAGTTGAAAGATAAATTTCAAAAAGCTCTGTTCTGTCATTCGGAGATTCTCTCAACGGATCATACGTCCATGGTATATCTGGTTGACAAAGAAAGTAAATGTCAAAATCTTGTTTCGCAATTTCTGTTGTTATGAATTCATCGCAATTCTTAAATTTCCACCTACTCCAAATTTCAATAACAATCAATTCTGTATCTGCAATTATATGTTTTGTCGGATTCGCATTTTCCCAAATTTCAATTTGGCCTTTTGTGATTTCTACTAAATCCTTTTGCGCATATGAAACTTTATCAGAAAGAAAAGTGCGTGCAAATTCTTCACAATAAATCCCATTTATTTTTGTTGAAAGCCAACTTGATAGGGTTGTTTTTCCTGATGATTCTGGCCCAGTGAAAGCTATTTTAATTCGTTTTTTCACTTGAATTGTCGTTTTTCCATCGAATAAGGCCAATAATGGAAAGCAGTAAATAAACGCCAAACAAAACAGCGCTCATGTACAGTCCTTGTTGTGTAAATAACAAGATGCTTAATGTGTTCACAATAATCCAAATTACCCAATTTTCAATGTGCTTTTCAGAAGTTAGATACGTGGCAACAATTCCAAAAACAGTAATGAATGCATCGAGATAAGGCATCGATTGATTTGTATAACTTGTGCCAAGTCCTAGTCCAAGACTAATCAAAAGTGCAACCAAGTAAATCACTATTTTTTGACCCTGCGATAATATCCTCGAGTTATGGTGATCATTTTTCCATTTAACATAACCCACAACTCCCACAATCACATAAATTAATTGCAAGATGGTTTGTGAATATAGGTGAGCGCCCCAACTGATTTGGACAAAAATTAGTGAAGATATAACACCGAAAATCCAGCCAATAGGCTTTTTGAGTATGATTAAGACAACGTAATTAAAACCGAATATAGTGGCTATTAATTCAAGTATGCTAATCACCTAATAAAATAAATGTTTTTTAGAGGTGTTTTTCCACCCAGTTTGGCTTTCGTAGTCAACAAAAAAGATTTTTACATCTGCCTGACTTTCGTAATCAACGAAATAGATTTTCTTTTTAGCTTGACTTTCATAATCAACAAAATACCATTTTCCATCATTGTTTCCTGCCTGACTCTCGTATTTCATTTTGTATACTTTCAAATCCGCTTGACTTTCGTATTTTACTACATAAACTTTAACGTCTGCTTGACTTTCATATTTGACTGTATATACTTTTTGGGCGTTCAACGAACAACTTACAGTAAGTATGGAAAGGGTTAATAGTAATCGTTTCATTTTTGTTTTTTTTCAAATTTAAAATTAATTTGTGGAAGTACAAAATACCCAATAATAGTTGTATTCGCTATTCTCATCTTTCATAAATCCAATTCCTACTTTTTGAGATGATGCACCAAACAGATTTTCATAATGACCAGGGCTATTAAACCAAGCGTCATAAGCTCCTTGTGCATCTTCAGACCCAGCATGAATGTTTTCAGAGTTTCCGCCAGTGGGGTAGAATAATTTAATTCTTTCGAAGGCACCAATTGATTTTGTCAATTTATTATTGACTTTGTTTTGACTTTCATGAGAAAAATAATCTTCTTTGGCCATGTCAAGTGCGTGATATCTGGCTACTCTTACTAAGTCAGGATCGATTGTTAGTGGTTGAAGATTTTTTTCAATTCTTACTTTGTTAACAATCTCAATTAGTTTAAGTTCTTCGTCTTCATTAAAGGATGACAAGTTCTCTTTACCAGTTGGTTTTTTTGAAAAATTTACTTGTTTGGCGTCAGTTGAGTTTTCTGGAAATGCATGTTTAAGATCGGCTAATTGAGTTTGGATATTTTTTTCTTTTTCTATTGCTGCTAACTTAGCTTTTTCTTCGGCTTCTTTTTTTGGATCTACGATACTTGTCACATCTTCTGGCAAATCTTTGAAAAAGGTCAGAGATTTATCTCTAAGTTTTTTGAATTTTGATTTGTTTTTAGCATCATTTCTAAGAAGTTTCAAGCAACTAATTACCTTTTCCTTTAGAATAGCCTTTTTATTTTCAAAATCAGTTGTGGTCAAAAGTGATTCGCCGGCTCTATTTTCAAACGCACTTCCCATATTGATGGCGTTGGTCAACAATGGAGCTTGATCCTTGGCAAGATTAGTTTTATCTGCTTTTTTTTGATAAACTAAAAATTGAAAATAATACGGAGATGCCAGTGTTTTGTCTTTTGAACTCAACTTTTTAGCTAGAACAAAAGCCTTCTCTGTATTTTTTTCATAAATCTTGTTTAATTTCTTATAGGTTCTTTCTTCCTTGCTTAATAAAAAAGGAATAATTAATAAAATCATTGTTACTTTCATGGCTCGCTATTTTAGGGGGGTTATACCTAATGAACCACAAACAATAAAAATCGTTACAAATTACTTACGAAATCGAACTCTGCTCTATTTCAGCATCCAAATAACTTTGAACGATATCAATAGCATTATCAATTACATCGCTTAATGCTGTAATAAAGGTTCCATCCTCTGCTATTGAAATGGCATGTTTAATTGCATCAACTTCAAGCGTTACAACTTCGTATGTGACAGCAGAATTGGTTTCATTAATCCCCTCCAATATGAGATT